>DAIOUO010000148.1:0-8290 GCA_036759485.1 Geminicoccaceae bacterium
CTCGCCCACCCGCCCGGGAGAGACGCCTCGTGGATGGCTTGCTGCGGCTGAGCGACCGACTGCGTCGGCTCGTCGACGTGACCGGCAGGGCCGCCTGCTGGCTGATCCTGCCGATGATCCTCGTCACCGTATGGGACGTCGTCAGCCGCAAGAGCCCGGCGCTTCGCGATTGGGGGCTCGCCGTGAGCGGTGGGCTCACCAACTCGACGATCCTGCAGGAGCTCGAATGGCACCTGCATACCGCACTTTTCGCGCTCTGCCTCGGCTGGGCCTACGTCAAGAACGCCCATGTGCGGGTCGACCTGATCCTCGAGCGGCTGGCGCCGAGGGCGCGGGCCTGGATCGAGCTCCTGGGCTGCCTCCTCTTCATGTTGCCGTATACCGCACTCGTCATCTGGTTCGCGGTCGATTTCGTCTGGTCGTCCTGGGTCAACACCGAGGCCTCGGTCTCGCTGATCGGCATCCCGCATCGTTGGATGATCAAATCGGTGCTGCTCCTCGGTCTCGTTCTGGCCTTCCTCGCGGGCCTCGGCATCCTGCTGCGATTGGTCGCCCACCTCGTCGGCGGTCGGCGGGTCGACCTCTGGGTGGTGCCGTCCCCCGCCGCCGACGGCCGCTCGACACCTGGCTGAGCGAGACGGGAGCGCACCGTGGACCTGGTCGACCTCCTGCCCCTCGTGATGTTCACCAGTGTGGCGGTCCTGCTGTTCACGGGCTACCCCGTCGCCTTCGTGCTCGGTGGGGTCGCCCTGTTCTTCGGCTTCATCGGTGCCGGCTTCGGCGTCTTCAAGCCGATCGAATTCTTCAATCTCTTGCCGCGGATCTGGGGCGGCATCGCCGAGAACCTGGTGCTCGTAGCGGTGCCGCTGTTCGTCTTCATGGGAACCATGCTCGAGCGCTCCGACGTGGCCGCCGATCTCCTGCGTGCGTTGCAGGTGCTGATGCGGCGCGTTCCGGGCGGCCTCGCACTCGCCGTGACCCTCATGGGCACGATCATGGCGGCGACCACCGGGATCGTCGGTGCCTCGGTCGTGATGCTCACCATGATGGCGCTGCCGGTGATGCTCGAGCGCCGCTACAGCCACGAGCTCGCCACCGGCACGATCGCCGCCGCCGGCACCCTCGGCATCCTGATCCCGCCTTCGATCATGCTCGTGATCATGGCGGACCTCTTGTCGCTCTCGGTCGGTAACCTCTTCTTCGGCGCCGTCTTCCCTGGGCTTCTTCTCTCCGGTCTCTACCTCTTGTTCATCGCCCTGTTCGCCACCCTGAGGCCGGCCAGTGCACCGCCCATGGAGCGAGACGAAGGCCCGGCGGATCGGAGCGAGCTCGTCGCGCTCCTGCTCAAGAGCTTCCTGCCCCCGACCTTCCTCATCGTGCTGGTACTCGGCTCGATCTTCGCCGGGTGGGCGACTCCGACCGAGGCAGCGGCGGTCGGCGCCGCCGGCACCGTCCTGTTGGCAGCCCTCAACCGCCGCCTGACGCTCGCGACTCTGGTCGAGGTCTGCGAGCGAACCGGCCTCACCTGCGCCATGATCTTCTTCATTTTCATCGGCGCGACGGCCTTTTCCTACGTCTTTCGTTCGCTCGGCGGCGACTACGTCGTGGAGGATCTGATCGCTGCCTCGGGTCTCGAGAGCTGGGGCATCCTGTTGTTGATCATGTTCGTGGTGTTCATCCTCGGCTTCTTCTTCGACTGGGTCGAGATCACACTGATCGTGTTGCCGATCTTCGCGCCCCTCCTGAAAACTCTCGACTTCGGCGATCACGTCGCCAAGTCCGAGCTCGTCTATTGGTTCGCGATCCTCCTCGCGGTCAATCTGCAGACCAGCTTCCTGACGCCGCCGTTCGGCTTCGCGCTCTTCTACATGAAGGGGACCTGTCCGCCCCAAGTCCGCCTCGGTGAGATCTATCGCGGCATCGTTCCCTTCGTGATCCTCCAGCTGATCGGCCTCGCCCTCTGCATCGCTTTCCCCGAGATCGTCCTCTGGCTGCCGCGAATGTTGCTCGATTGAGGCCCGTGGCGGGCCGATCGCGGCGCACGCGGTCCCGACGACCCCTGCCGGAGAGGGCTCGTCGTCTCCGCCGGGTCGTACGACCGGTTCGGCCCCGAGCACGACCGTCGCGAGCGCAGCCGGTAAGGCTTCGCTCGTCGGGACCGCCCGGCCCTCGCCTCCGACGGCCGCCCCGGCGAGCACCGCTGCCCCCCGTCGCGCGTGGGAAAGCGCTCCGTACCGCCCGGGTCCGCCGAGACCCGCCACCGCCCGGACGGTCGCGAGCCAGTGCAGGGCGACACCGCCGAGCCGGGTGAGCAGGAAGGCGAGCAGACGCCGGAAGGCCAACAAGGGCCGGATCCCTCCGTCGGACCACGCCTCGCTTGTCGCACACGAAGGTTAACGAAGCGTTGAAGCCGGAGCCCGGCCGCACGGCTCGCTCGTCGCAACGGCCCGCTCCCGACGGGCCTCGCCGATCCTACCGACTCCGGCGGCCGAGGCGAGGGTGATCCGCCACCGAACCGTTCGCTCCGTTCCTGCCGGCGCGCCGCGGCCGAGAGCTGTTCTCCGGTCCACGCCGGTCCTCGATCGCCGCGTCGGACCGAACGAGTTCGAACCTCGTTGCTACGACCCGTGCGGCACGCCGATGCGATCGCCGGCGGAATGCCGAGGCGCCCGCTCTTCGAACGAGCCCTTCTCCCGGTCGAACCGCGCGCGCGATCGAACGCGCTTCGAGGCTCGGCCCTCCGCCCGCAGTAGGGTGTTGGAGGCCTCGGCCGGGAAGCCCGGGCTTCGACTCCGGCGAAACCGGCGGGTGGCCCCGCTCGCCGCTGTGGCAGCGCCGCCGATCGATCCGCGCGCTTCGGCTCCCGGGCCCCCGCAAGCGGGCGGACGACCGTCTCCGCGGCAATCTCTTCCGCGCGCCTCGGGGCACGAGCGGGTGGGCCCTTCGGATCGACGCGCCTGAACGAAGGCTCGGCCCGCGAGCGGGCTTCTGCCCTCGCTCAGGACCTCGCCCTTTGCTTCGAGATCGGTCCCGGTGCTATCCGAACGAGCTCCGTCGCCGACGCTTCGACGAGTTTTTTTTTCGAGAAGGCGCTTTAGAGAATAGCGACTCGTCGGGGTTCGCGCGCTGCCCACCCGCTACATCGGACCGAGCCTCGGCGGCTCGTCGACCGCGAAGTCCGGCTCGCGACCGCCCGAACCGGTCGTGGCTTCGGCCTTCAGCCGACCGTCTCGTCCTCTTCCTCCTCCTCGCCCGCGCCCTTGGCGGCGCGCACTCGGGGCTCGGCCGGCTCGAAGGTGAAGGCGGGCTTGCCCTCCTTGATCCCGACCTTGACCTTGCCGCCTTTGGCGAGGCGGCCGAAGAGCAGCTCGTCGGCGAGCGGCCGCTTGATGTGCTCCTGGATGACCCGGGCGAGAGGCCGGGCTCCGAAGAGTGGCTCGTAGCCCTTCTCGGCGAGCCAGGCCCGGGCCTGTGCATCGACCTCGAGGTGCACCCGCCGGTCGGCGAGCTGGGCCGCGAGCTCCTTGACGAATTTGTCGACCACCGAGGCCACGATCTCGGGGGTGAGGCCCTTGAAGGGGATGACCGCATCGAGTCGGTTGCGGAACTCGGGGGTGAAGAGCCGCTTGATCGCCTCGGTGTCCTCGCCCTCGCGGGCCTCGCGGCCGAAGCCCATGGCCGGCTTGCTCATGTCGGCGGCACCGGCGTTGGTCGTCATGATCAGGATGACGTTGCGGAAGTCGACCGTCTTGCCGTTGTTGTCGGTCAGCTTCCCGTAGTCCATCACCTGGAGGAGGATGTTGTAGACGTCCGGGTGCGCCTTCTCGATCTCGTCCATCAGCAGGACGGCGTGCGGATGCTGGTCGACGGCATCCGTCAACAATCCGCCCTGGTCGAAGCCGACATAGCCGGGCGGTGCTCCGATCAGCCGGCTGACCGCGTGCCGCTCCATGTATTCGGACATGTCGAAGCGGATCAGCTCGATCCCCATGATCTTGGCGAGCTGACGCGCGACCTCGGTCTTGCCGACCCCGGTCGGCCCGCTGAAGAGATAGCAGCCGATCGGCTTCTGCGGGTCCCTGAGGCCCGCGCGCGCGAGCTTGATCGCCGAGGCGAGCGCTTCGATCGCCGCGTCTTGACCGAATACGACCGTCTTGAGGTCGGCCTCCAGGGTCTTGAGGGCGAGCTTGTCGCGAGCGTTGACGGCCTTGATCGGCACCCGGGCGATCTTGGCGACGATCTCCTCGATCTCTTTGACACCCACCATCTTGGCCCGGCGGCCCTCGGGCTTGAGCATCTGGGCGGCGCCGACCTCGTCGATCACGTCGATCGCCTTGTCGGGCAACTTGCGGTCGTGGATGTAGCGGGTGGCGAGCTTGACCGCGGCCTTGAGCGCCCCGTCGGTGTACTTGATGCCGTGGTGCGCCTCGAAAGACGGCCTCAAGCCTTGCAGGATCTTGACCGTCTCGGCCTCGGTCGGCTCCGGCACGTCGATCTTCTGGAATCGCCGGACGAGAGCCCGGTCCTTCTCGAAATAATTGCGGAACTCTTTGTAGGTCGTCGAGCCGATGCAGCGCAGGCTGCCGCCGGCCAGGGCCGGTTTCAGGATGTTCGAGGCGTCGAGCGAGCCGCCACTCGTGGCACCCGCGCCGATCACCGTGTGGATTTCGTCGATGAACAGGATCGCGTTCTTGTTCGCCTCGAGCTCCGAGATCACGGCCTTGAGCCGCTCCTCGAAGTCGCCGCGGTAGCGGGTGCCGGCCAAGAGTGCCCCCATGTCGAGGGCGTAGATGACGGCGTGTTTGAGGACGTCGGGCACCTCGCCCTTGACGATCCTGAGCGCCAACCCCTCGGCGATCGCGGTCTTGCCCACCCCCGGGTCGCCCACGAAGAGCGGGTTGTTCTTCGAGCGGCGGCAGAGGATCTGGATGGTGCGCTCGATCTCGTGCTCGCGCCCTACCAGAATGTCGATCCGACCCTCCCGCGCCTTTTGGTTGAGGTTGGCGCAGTAGGTCTGGAGCGCCTCGCCGCCCGGCTCCTTCTTGTCCTCGCCCTCGCCGCGCTCGTCGGCCCCGCGCACCCTCCGCTCCTCCGAGAGCCCCGGCTTCTTGGCGATCCCGTGTGCGATGTAGTTGACCGCGTCGAGCCGCGACATGTTCTGTTCCTGCAGGAAGAACACGGCGTGCGACTCGCGCTCCGAGAACAGCGCCACGAGCACGTTGGCGCCGGTCACCTCGGTGCGGCCGGCGGACTGGACGTGGATCGCGGCGCGCTGGAGGACCCGTTGGAAGCCCGAGGTCGGTCGGGCGTCGACCATGCCCTCCACCACGAGGCCCGACAGCTCGTGATCGAGGAAGTCGGTCAAGGTCGCGCGCAGCCGGTCGATGTCGACGGCACAGGCGCGCAGAACCGCGACGGCGTCCTGATCCTCGCTCAACGCCATCAACAGATGCTCGAGGGTGGCGTACTCGTGCTGACGGGCGTTGGCGAGCGCGAAGGCGCGGCGCAGGGTCTTGTCGAGGGTGCGCGACAACTGCGGCATCACGCGTGGCCTCCGCTGGGCGGCCGCGTCTCGGGCGGGCTCGGCACGGCCGTCATTCCTTCTCCATCATGCACTGCAGCGGGTGCTGGTTCTGCCGGGCGAATTCGATCACCTGGCTGACCTTGGTCTCGGCGACCTCGTAGGTGTAGACGCCACACACGCCGACACCCTTGTGGTGCACGAGCAACATGATCCGCGTGGCGTCCTCGCGGCTCTTGCCGAAGAACCGCTCGAGGACGTGCACCACGAACTCCATGGGTGTGTAATCGTCGTTGAGCAGCAGCACCTTGTAGAGCGAGGGGCGCTGGGTGCGGGTGCGCGTCTTGGTCGCCACCTCGCCCTTGCTGCCGCCGTCCCGATCCTTGCCGCTGTCGCTCATGGCTCCCGTCGTACGACCCCGAACGAGCTCGTCCCCGATCTTAGTGCATCGTCCCGGCGAGACAAACCCCCTTGAAGCGGCCCTGCCCGTCCCGCGCCGCCGCGATCCTGCCCCGGCCCGGTTGCTCGGCCGTTAACGGCCCGCTCCGCCCGGCGCGCCGTCGCCGCGGCGACGTTCGTTCCGCTCCGGCGCGATCGGCGGGCCCTGTGGCGCCGCGGCCGCTGGCCGAGCCGGCCGTCCCGCGCCATAACGGCCGCGCCGCGTCGTCGCAGCCGTTCCGGTGCCCGTCGCGGCTCGGATCGGGGAGCGCCGGAGCATCCGCATGCGCCACCTTCTCGCGCCCGTCCCGGGCTCGATCCTGCTCGTCCCGGCCGCCGCCCGGGCCGCCGAGGGTGCCACACTCGACGGCGCCGCGCTCGGCCTCGGCTGGACGATACCCTTCGTCGGCATCCTGCTCTCGATCGCGCTCCTGCCGCTCCTCGCCCCCGGCCTCTGGCATCACCATTACGGCAAGATCGCCGCCGGCTGGGCGCTGGCCGTCCTCTTGCCGATGCTCGGCCTGCTCGGACTCGACGTCACGCTGTACGAGATGGTGCACTTGGCGATCGCCGACTACGTCCCTTTCATCATCCTGTTGTGGGCGCTCTTCACGGTCACGGGCGGCATCCGGGTGAGCGGCACCTTGAGCGGCAGCCCGGCCTTCAACACCGGCCTGCTCGCGCTCGGCACCGGGCTCGCGAGCCTCACCGGTACGACCGGGGCGGCCATGCTGCTGATCCGCCCCCTGGTTCGCGCCAACGCGTGGCGCCGGCGCCGTGCCCACGTCGTGCTCTTTTTCATCTTCCTGGTCGCCAATATCGGCGGCAGCCTGACACCACTCGGTGATCCGCCGCTCTTCCTGGGTTTTTTGCACGGCGTGCCCTTCTTCTGGCCTACCGTCCACCTCCTGGCACCGATGCTGCTCGCGGCGGGCCTCGTGCTCTTCCTCTTCTGGGTGATCGACAGCGTGCTCGCCGCCCGCGAGACTCGGCCGACGGATGCGGGAACCCTCGAGCCCGTGCGCATCGAGGGCCTCGTCAATCTGCCGCTCCTGCTCGTGATCCTGCTCGCCGTCCTGGCGAGCGGCTCGATCCATGCCGGACCCGCCTTCGCGGTCCTGGGCGTCCCGGTCGACTGGGCCGACCTCCTGCGCGATCTCCTGCTGCTCGCCGTGATCGCGCTCTCGATCCGGCTCACCGATCCCGCGGTGCGCGCCGCCAACGATTTCAGCTGGGCGCCGATCCTCGAAGTGGCCAAGCTCTTCGCCGGCATCTTCGTGACCATGGCGCCCGTGCTCGCGATCCTCGAGGCCGGGGCCCGGGGCGCCATGGCGCCGGTCGTGGCACTCGTGAGCGACGAGCAGGGCCGGCCGATCGACCTCATGTATTTCTGGATCACCGGCGCCCTCTCGAGTTTCCTCGACAACGCGCCGACCTACCTCGTTTTCTTCAGCCTCGCGGGTGGCGATGCGGCGACGCTCACGACGACCCTCGCCGGGACGCTCGCAGCCATCTCCGCCGGTGCGGTCTTCATGGGCGCCAATACCTATATCGGCAACGCCCCCAATTTCATGTGTCGCGCGGTGGCCGAGGAAATGGGTGTGCGGATGCCGAGCTTTCTCGGCTACATGCTCTGGTCCGGGGTGATCCTGCTGCCGATCTTCGCGCTGGTCGGCTGGATCTTCTTCGCCTGAACCTCGCCCGGCGCGCCCAGCGATCGTCTGCCACTGCTCTCTCGCTGGCGGCCGGCGCGAGGAGAGCTCCTCCCTGCGCCAGCGGAGCGCGGAGGAATCGGTCGCCGTACCGGCCACGACCGGCCGGTGCGACGACGGCTCGTTCCGTCGAGCGGCGAACGGGCCGCCCCGACAGAGAGCCCGGGGCGGCAGCAGGCCCTCCGATCCCGGGTCGACTCGCGGAACGATCGGACCGTCCTCGCCCGAGCACCGGATCGCGAGCCCCGACCACTTCCCGACCGCTCCTCGACCCGGCCTTCCCGACCGCCTCGTCGCGCTGGACGCGGCTCCTCCGATTGGTGCAGCGAGCGGTCCACCCGGGTCGGCCGGGTCCGGCACCTCCTCGCCCTCGCCGCAGCCCATCGACGCTCTCTGCGCGGGCGTGGGTGTCCAGACCGGCGCGAGCCCCGAGGAGTTGCGCTCCGAGCCGTCCGGACGCCGGCCGTCGGGCCCGTGGAGGGCCGCCCTCGGCCGGGACGGCCCGGCAGCCACCCGTCCTCCGGTCGAACCGGGCCGCCACTGCCCGCCGTCTCCTCCGCCGGGTTCGTCGAACCGTTCGCCGGACGGCGAGCGACCGGCCGACCATACTGTCGTGGAC
>DAIOUO010000149.1:0-8278 GCA_036759485.1 Geminicoccaceae bacterium
GCTTGACCCAGATCTCGTCGCGGATCCGCGGTCGGACCGGTGCCTTCAATCCCCTGAGCGCGCTCACCCAGGCGACGCTGGATGTGCTCTGTGCCGATGCCGGCACGCGGGCCGTGGCCCGCGCCATGATGCTCGAGGCGCAGGCGGTGGCCGAGCGGCTCGGCGTGCGTTTCCCGATCGACGTCGACAAGCGGATCGAAGGGGCGGCCGCGGTCGGCGCCCACAAGACCTCGATGCTGCAGGACCTCGAACGCGGCCGGCCGATGGAGATCGCGGCGCTGGTCGGCGCGGTGATCGAGATGGCCGGGCTCGTGGGGCTCCCGGTGCCGACGATCGAGACGGTGCACGCACTCGTGCGGCTGCGGGCGCGGATGGCGGGCTGCGCGGCGGATTGAGCGGGCTCAATCGAGCAGCCGCTCGAGGCCCTGGGCGTAGCGCTCGAGGGCGGCCGGGTCCTTGATCAGGATCTCGCTTCGACCCTTGGCGAGCACGCCGCGGCGGGCGAGCTCGCTCAGGACCCGGCTCACCGCCTCGCGATGGGTGCTGACCTTGGCGGCGATGTCGGCGTGCTTGGGCGGCGGGGCGATGCGGCCGGTTCCGCGGCCGCCGCCCTCGAGCCCGGAAAGGCGCAGGAGCTCGGCACAGATCCGCGCCGGGACCGGGCTCGCGAACTCGTAGACCCGCTGGCTCAAGGCGCGCACGAGCCGAGCGAGCTTCTTGAGCGTAGCCTCGGCGACCGCCGGCTCGCGCCGCAAGAGGGCCCAGAAGTCGGCGGCACTCATGGTCCCGATCAGGGACTCCTCGAGCGCCACCACGTCCGCCGAGCGCGGCTCGCCGTCGATCGCCGCGATCTCGCCGAAGCTCGAGCCGGCGGCGAGGTCGCGGAAGGCCACCTCGCGCCCGCTCTCGGCGAACATGGTGACGCGGACCCTGCCGGAGAGTACGAAATAGACGTCGCGGCCGGGGTCGAGCCGGCCGACGATCGCCTGGCCGGCCTCGAAATGGCGCACCCGCACGGCCGGCAGGACGGCCCCGATCCCACGCTCGTCGAGCCCTCCGAAGAGGTCGATCCGCTCGAGCCGTCGGGCGAGCGGGACCGTCTCGGTGAGCCGGGCGACCGGCGGGGCCGGGCTCATGCGAGGGCCCGCTCGACCCAGGCGAGGAGCTGCGGCAGCGGCATCGCCCCGCTGGTCCGCGCCCGCTCGCGGCCGCCCGCGAACAGGACGAGGGTCGGGATCGACCGGATGCCGAGCGCCTCGGCAGGGCCGGGCTCGGCTTCGACGTCGAGCTTGGCGACCCGCACCCGCGGCTCCAACCGAGCGGCCGCCTGCTCGATCACCGGTGCCATCGCCCGACAGGGCCCGCACCAGGGGGCCCAGAAATCGACCAGGAGCGGCAGATCCGAGCGGTCGCGATGCAGCGCCAGAGTCTCGGCGGAGAGCGCGATCGGCCGGCCCTCGAAGAGGCGGGCCCGGCAGCGTCCGCAGCGCGCGGCTTCCGCCGGTCGGTCGACCGGCACCCGATTGACGGTCCCGCACGCGGGACAAACCAGGTGTCGAGCGGTACCCATGGCTCCCTCCCCTTTCGGGAACGAGATGGGCACGCGGGCGCGTTCGGTGAAGATTGCCGGAGGCATATTTCAACTGTAACGCGAAATCGCTCGTCCGTCATCCCGGGAAAAGGGGCCGATCGACACGCAGCCCACCCCGGGTACCGCCGCCGCGGTTGAGTGGCGGCTGCGGGGCGCCTAGGAGCCGTAGGTGGGCAAGGCGGAACGGAGTGGGCGGCATGCGCGGCTCCATCGCGATCGTCGGGATGCTCGCCGGGCTCGCGCTGGCGGGGTGTAACACGGTGCCGCCGCGGGCGGCCGCGCGGGCCGAGGAGGAGTGCCGAGCCGAGGCGCGGGCCGAAGGCTTCCGCGAGATCGAGGCGGATGCGGGGGTGACCGGGATCGGCGACGAGGTGCGGGTCGACATGCGGGCGGTGCGAGACGGGTGGAACTATCGCGGGAGCTGCACCTACGACCGCTCGAGCCGGCGGGTGCGGCTCGCGATGGAGCGTGAGGAGGGCGAGGACGGGTCGTTCGCGCAGCGGGCAAGGGAGGCCTGCCGCGCGGAGGCGATCGACCGCGGCTTCGAGGTCCGAGGCACGAGCGACGTGCGCCGGGTCGGCGATTCGATCCGCATGACCCTGGAGCTGCGCCGCCGCGGCCGCGGTTACGAGGGCTATTGCCGCTACGGGAACCGCCGGGCCGACCTCGAGATCCGCTGAGTTCGAGGGCCGTTGCCGCGTCGGGACGAAGGCAGTGCGCTCGGCCGGTCGGGAAGCGACTGACGCAACCGTTACTCGCGGATTCGGCTGCGTCCCGTTACCGCAGGGTGTAGGCGCTTTCGCCGCGCGCGGCCCTCGTTCATGGTCGCAGCGTTACGCGAAGGATCGATAGAGCGAAGGATCGATAGCGGCGTCATGGCGGTCATCATCGGGAACGGACGGGGCCGACCGCCGGGAGGAGGTGTCCCCGAGAGGCTGGTCGGGACGGTCGAGAACGACGAGATCCTGGGCGATCCGTTCAGCGCCGAGAACCGGGCAGCCTTCCCCGACAACGGCCGTAGCCTCGCGAGTGGGCGAGCCGGCCACGACACGATCCTCGCTCTCGAAGGGTCGGACCTGGTGCTGGGCGATGCATGGGTGATCGAAGGGGCCGGCCGTGGGGCTTCCGATCGGATCCTCGCCGGGCCGGGGCCGGACCTCGTGTTCGGCGACGCGCACCGGATCCGGGGCGGTGGGCGCGGCGGCGACGATCGGATGACGCTGGGCGAGGGCGACGATCTCGCCACGGGCGACGCCCAGACCCTCCAGGGGACGGCGAAGGGTGGCGACGACGTTCTCTTCGGCGGCGAGGGGTTCGATTTCCTCTACGGCGACGCCCGCTTCCTCCTGGAGCAGAGCCGTGGCGGCGACGACCGGATCACGGGCGGGTTGCGCTTCGACCTGCTCGTCGGCGACGGCGAGGAGATCGCGGGCGGTGCACGCGGCGGCGACGACCGGCTCGTCGGGCTCGGCGACGGCGACGAGCTCTATGGCGACGCCCAGCTCATGAGCGGTGCGACCCGCGGCGGGCACGACCGGCTGTCGGGCGGCGTGGGCGACGATTTCCTGGTCGGCGACGCGCTGCAAGTGAACGACACCGTGGTGTGCGGGCGCGACCGGCTCGTCGGCGGCGCCGGCAACGACCTCCTGGTCGGCGACGCGGCCTCGGCGAACGGTGCGATCCGTTGCGGGGACGACGTGCTCGACGGCGGCCCCGGCGACGACCAGCTCCATGGTGACGTGATCGATCCCGGTAGCGATCCCGCGCTCGTGCGCGGCCGCGACGTCTTCCGCTTCGGCCCCGACAGCGGCCTCGACACGGTGCACGATCTCGAGCTCGGCAAGGACGTGCTCGACTTCCGCTCCTTCGGCGGCGATCCCGAACGCGTCCGGTTCCTCGACCTCGGCGCTTCGGTGCTGGTCGACCTCGACGGGACGAACGCGGCGATCCAGGAGGTCGTCCTGCTCGGCATGGGGCTCGATTCGGTCCTGCGCGAGCTCGATCGGACGATCCTGTTCTGAGTCGACCGAGCTCAACCGGTCCGCTGCGAGCGAGCGGCGCCGCGGCTGCCACCGCCCGGAGCGAAAGGCGCGAGAGCGGCGAGGAGCCGCTCGATGTCGGCCCGGTCGTTGTAGAGATGCGGGGTCACCCGCAGATGCTCGCCGCGCCGCGAGACGAACACGCCGGACCGGGCGAGGCGGCCGACCAGATCGGCGGGCGTCCCCTCGGGCAGCCGCACGCTCAAGAAGTGCGGCCCGCGCAGCCGTTCGGGCAGGGTCACAAGACCCATCGTCTCGAGCCGGGCCGAAAGCTCCCGGTTGAGCGCGGCGACGGTGGCGGCGATCCGCGGCACCCCCCACTCCAGGATCCGCTCGAGGGCGACGGCCGCCACCGGCAGAAGCGCGAAGTTGGAGCGCTCGCCCATATCGAAGCGGCGGGCCCCGGGCGCCCACGCCTCCGTGTGGTCGACGAGGCGGGTGAAGTCCTCCGCACCCCGCCGCGCGATCCAGCCCTCCTCGAGCGGCCGGCCGTCGCGCCGTTCGGGCGCGACGAACAGGAAGCCGAGCGCATAGGGACCGAGCAGCCATTTGTAGGTCGCGGCGACCGCGAAGGCCGGCCGCACGCGATCGAGATCGAGCGGCAGAGCGCCCGCCGACTGAGTGAGGTCGAGGACGAGCGCCACCCCGAGAGCACGGCAGCGAGCCCCCACCCGCTCGAGGTCGACGAGCCGTCCGTCGGTCCAGCGGACCTGCGGCAGGGCGGCGATCGCCACCCGCTCGTCGAGCGCGTCGAGGACCGCAGCGGTGAGATCGCCGTCCGGGCCGGCCTCGACCGCCAGGAGCTCGCCCCCTTGCTCGGCCACGAGCCGGCGCCAGGCGTAGAGGTTCGAGGGGAACTGGTCGGCCAGGACGAGGACCCGCCGCCCGGGACCGGTCCGCAGGTTCGCGGCGGCGACGGCGATCCCGTAGCTCGCCGAAGGCACGATCGCCACGCCCTCGACATCCACCCCGAGGACCCGGGCGGCGAGCGCACGGACCCGCTCGGACTCCTCGAAGAAGTCGGCGGGCCGGATGGTCCAGGGCCGGAGCTTGCGAGCGAGGCCGGCCTCGCCCGCGCGTGCCGCCTCGCGCAACAGGGGTGTCATGTAGGCGGCGTTGAGATAGGCCAGCTCGGGCGGCAGGTCGAAGAGGTGGCGCTGGCACGGCAGGGGGTCGGGCTCGGCCAAGGGCTCGGGTCTCCCTCCGGTGGGCGCGGCATCCTGCGACGCGTGCCGGGCGGGCGGAAGGGGTAGGCGGCCGCGGCGGCCGTCCCTCGGGAGAATCGTGGTGCGCGAGACGCTCGTGGTGTTCGATCTCGGCGGGGTACTCATCGATTGGGAGCCGCGCCGGCTGTACCGGCGGATCTTCGCCGAGGAGGCCGCCATGGAACGATTCCTCGCCGAGATCTGTACGCCCGCCTGGAACGCCGAGCTCGATCGCGGTCGCCCCTTCGCCGAGGCGGTGGCCGAGCTCGTCGCCCGCCATCCCGAATACGAGGGCGCGATCCGGGCCTGGCGGGAGCGCTGGATCGAGATGATCGGCGGGCCGATTTCGGGGACGGTCGCGATCCTCGAGCGGCTCGCCGAGCGCGGCGTTCCGCTCGTCGCCCTCTCCAACTGGTCGGCCGAGACCTTTCCGCTCGTGCGCGAGCAGGAGGCCTTCCGCTTCCTCGACCGGTTCGAGCGGATCCTCCTTTCGGGCGCGCTCGGCTCGATCAAGCCCGAACCCGCGATCTTCGAGCATCTCTTGGCGGCGACCGGTCGGCGGGCCGAGACCTGCCTGTTCATCGACGACAGCGCCGCCAACATCGCCACGGCCGAGCGGCTCGGTTTCGGGACGCACCATTTCCGCGGGCCCGAGCGGCTCGCCCGGGACCTCGCCGCCCGCGGCATGCTCGGCTGAGGGGGCGCCGTGCGGCGGGCGATCGGGCGGGTGCTCGCGGGCTTCGCGGCTCTGCTCGCGGCGGCCACCGGCGCGCTCGCCTGGCTCCTCCTCGCCTCGCTGCCCGACCACGAAGGCGAGGTCGGGGTCGCGGGCCTCGACGGACCGGTCGAGATCCTGCGCGACGAGTACGCGGTGCCGACGATCCGGGCCTCGAGCGAGCGCGACGCCTGGCTCGCCCTCGGCTTCGTCCACGGCACCGACCGGCTGTGGCAACTCGAGCTCTCGCGCCGGATCGGCCAGGGGCGGCTCGCCGAGCTCGTGGGCGCGCGGGCCCTGCCGCTCGACCGTTTCGTGCGCACGCTCGGCCTCGCCCGGGTGGCGGAAGCCGGGCTCGCCGCCTATCGGCCCGAAGAGCGGGCCCTGCTCGAGGCCTATGCCGCGGGGGTGAACGCGGCGATCGCCGCCGCCCGACCGCTGCCGCCCGAGTTCCAGCTCCTCTGGCAGGAGCGGCCCGAGCCCTGGCGGCCGGAGGACAGCCTCCTGATCCACCGGCTGCTGGCCCTCGAGGTGGCCGGCGCCTGGCGACGGGAGCTCTTGCGCGCCCGGCTCGCACGATTGCTCGAACCGGCCGATCTCGAGCTCCTCTTGCCGGCGGAGGGGCCGGGCGATCCCGGAACGCTCGCGGCGGCCGATCCGATCGAGGAGCGGCTCCGCGCGGCGCTCGAGGTGGTGCTGCCCGAGCTTTCGGGCGGGCTCGGCTCGAACGTCTTCGTGCTCGCCGGGGCGCGTACCGCCTCGGGTGCTCCCCTCCTCGCGAGCGATCCGCACCTGCCGCTGCGCGCCCCGGGGATCTGGTATCTGGCGGCGCTCCGCGCACCGGAGCTCGATGTGCTGGGCGGTACGATCCCGGGCCTGCCGGCGGTGGTGATCGGCCGGACGGAGGGAGTGGCCTGGGGGCTCACCACGACCGGTGCGGATACCGAGGACCTCGTGCGGATCCGGCCCGATCCGGCCGATCCGGGCCGCTATCTCGTGCCCGGCGGCAGCGAGCCCTTCGGCCTCGTCGAGGAGACGATCCGCGTCCGCTTCGCCGAACCCGAGCGGCTGCTCGTGCGCATCACCCGATACGGGCCGGTGATCTCCGACCTCCCGACGAGAACGGACGGGGCGGAGCCGGGCGAGCTCCTGGCGCTGCGCTGGACCGGGCTCGAGACGGACGATCGGACGCTCGCGGCCGGCTTCGCGATGGCCCGGGCGCGGAACGCGCAGGCTATCCTGGACGCCCTCGCGGACTTCGCGAGCCCGGTCCAGAACGTGGCCTTCGCCGACCGGGCCGGGCGGATCGGGCTCGTGGTGGCGGGGCGGATCCCGCTGCGGAAGGTCGGCGACGGCCGGCTGCCGGCGGTCGCGGCGGAAGGCTCGGCCGAGTGGCTCGGCTGGATCCCGAACCGGGAACTGCCGCGCCGGCTCGACCCGCCCGTCGGTCTTCTCCTGAACGCCAACAACCGGGTGATCGGCCCCGACTACCCGCACCTCCTCACAGCGGAGTGGGACGGCCCGGCGCGCGCCCTTCGGCTGCACGAGCTCCTCGACGGGCGGACCGGGATCGACGCGACGGCCGCCCGTGCGGTGCAGCGGGACCTCCTCTCGGCGGTCGCCCGCGAGCTCCTACCGGTCCTCGTGCGCCTCGCGCGCACGAGCTTGGGTGAAGGATCGCCGCACCGCCAGCTCCTCGATGCGCTCGCGGCGTTCGACGGGAGGATGGAAGCCGAGCGCAGCGAGCCCGTGCTGCTCGCCGCGTGGCTCGAGGCGCTCGGCTCGCGGCTGCGGGCGGACGAGCTCGGCCCGCTCGCCGTCGAGCTCGGGCTGCGGCGGCCCGAGGTGCTGCGCCGGATCCTCGAGGAGCGGCAGGCCTGGTGCGGCGGTCCCCCGGGCTGCGCCCGCCGGGTCGCCGAGGCGCTCGAGGCGGCGGTGGCGGCCCTCGAAGCCCGGCACGGAGCGGAGTGGCGGCGCCGACGCTGGGGCGAAGAGCATCCCGCGCTGATGCCGCACCGGCCGTTCGCCGAGCTGCCGGTGTTGGGACGGTTCTTCTCGCTCGCCCTGCCGGTGGGCGGCGACGCCACGACGGTGGCCGTGGCGGCCTGGCGGGCCGCGGGGCCAGGCGGTCCCTTTCCGGCACACCACGGTGCGGGCCTGCGGCTCGTCGCCGATCTGGCCGAGCCCGGGGTTTGGGCGGTCACCGCGACGGGCCAGGTCGGCCACCCGCTCTCGCGGCACTACCGCGACCTCGCCGCGATCTGGGCGGACGGCGGCGGGCTGCGGCTCGACCCGAGCCGGGCGGTCGCGGAACAGAGGAGCCGGCAGCGCCTCGTTCCCGCGTCGCCCTAGACGAGAAATGCACATCTCTGCTAAGAGCTAGCCTCGACACTAGCCCCTCGGGGGAGAAGTCGGGTGATCGGGCACGGCTCCTCGTTCGGCCGCAGGTTGCGGGCGCTGCGGCTCGCCAAGGGTCTGCGGCAGGCCGAGCTCGCCCGGCTCGTTGGCCGGCACCAGACGGCGATCGGCCCCTACGAACGGGACGAGTACGCGCCCCCGCCCGACATCGTCGAGCGGCTCGCCCGCGCCCTCGACACCTCGCCCGAATATCTGTTGTTCGGCCGCCATCCCCGCCGCAGCGCCATCCCGCTCGTCGGCAGGATCGGGCCGGGCGGGCTCGCCGAGCCGGTCGAGCTCGGTACGCTCGCGCTCAAGGACGACCAACTCG
>DAIOUO010000150.1:0-8267 GCA_036759485.1 Geminicoccaceae bacterium
TCACGATCGCGCCGATCCGTCCGCTCGGCCTCCGGCGGGTTTTCCCGGCGGCCCGTCCGCGGGGGTGCCAGGCCGCCTTCGGCTGCGTCCGCGGCGTCGTGCAGGCGATCGGAGCCTGAAGATGGCGGTCGAGGTCGTCCTCGCCCGGGACGTCCGCGCCGCGGTCGGCGAGGGGCTCCTCTGGGACGCGGAAGAGCGGGCGCTCTTCTGGGTCGACATCCCCCGGGGCCGGCTGCACCGCTTCGACCCCGAGACCGGGGCCGCCCGCCATTGGGATCTGGGCGAGCCCGTCGGTTGCGCCTTCCTGCGCCGCGCCGGCGGAATGGTCGTGGCCCTGCGCTCGGGCCTCGCGCTGTTCGACCTCGAGACCGGGGCCGCGACCCCGCTCCTCGCCCCCGAGCCCGACCGGCCGGCCAACCGCCCCAACGACGGCACGATCGATCCCCGAGGCCGGCTCTGGCTCGGCACGATGAAGACGGACCCGCCGGCCGAGCCCACGGGCGCCTTCTACCGGATCGACCCCGACCGATCCTGGCGGCGTCTGCTCGACGGCTTCTACACCACCAACGGCCTCGCCTTCGCCCCCGACGGCCGCACGCTCTATCTCTCCGACAGCCATCCCTCGGTGCGGCGGATCTGGGCGTTCGACCACGACCCCGCGACCGGCGCGATCGCGAACCGCAGACTCTTCTTCGACACCCGCGCCGTGGCGGGCCGGCCGGACGGTGCGACCGTGGATGCCGAGGGCTGCTACTGGATGGCGGGTGTGGGCGGCTGGCAGCTCGTCCGCCTGACCCCGCAGGGCCGGGTCGATCGGATCGTCCCGCTACCGGTCGAGAGACCCTCGCGGCCGGCCTTCGGCGGGCCGCGCCTCGATGTGCTCTACGTGACCTCGATCGGCATCGGCCTCGCGCCGGGCAGCGAGCCGCGCCAGCCCTGGGCCGGCGCGCTCCTGGCCGTCCACGGCCTGGGTGTGTGCGGCCTGCCCATGCCCCGCTTCGCCGGCTGAGGCTCGCCGACCCGTCGCGCCTTCGAGGGGGAGAGCGCCACGCGGATCGAGCGCCTCGAGCGCGCCGACGCCGTCTACACGAGCCGGATCGTGCGCGACAGCGACGGCCACGGCCGTCCCGGCGAACCACACGAGGCGCGTCGGGCGCTCCTGCCCCTCGTCGCCGACCGCCGAACGGTGGGCCGGGCGTTCGCCGCACCGGTGGATGTGGCCGAGCCGCTGCAGCGGGCCTTCGTCCGGCCGGTCCCTCCGGGCGCCGATCCCCTGCCGTCGCGAGACACCCCGGCAGGCCCTCCACCAACGGCAGCGCGGCAGCGGCGGCCGGCTCGGCGATGGCACCCTCTGCGCCGTCGAGCTCGCCTCGTGGGACCGGATCGACCGGACCAGTGGCCGGCCGGTCCGGAAGCTCGCGAGCGGTTTCCGCGACCGGATCCCCGCCCGGGCCGGGGCCCCGTGCGGCGACGACCTCGAGGGCGGGCTTGGGCCCCGACCTCTACGCCCGCTGCGCCGGATGGCTCGTGCGCGTGGGGGCTATCGAGCGGCACACCCGGATGCCTTCCATCCCGGTTGCGCCGGACGTGCGGATGGACCGGCGGACCTGCGCGGCGGTGCGCGAGGCGGTCGGCTCGGGGATCGCGCCGATACTCGACCCGAACCACCGGTACGGCCGGGCGGACGCCGCCCGGCCCGCCCGGCGGCTCGAGGAGCCGGGCTTCCTCCGGCTCGAGGAGCCGATGGAGGAAGCCTCGCTCTGCTCCTACCGGTGGCTCGAGGGAAGGTCGGCCGGGCTCGACATTCCGGGCCCCGAGACCATGGCCGACGAGCATCGGACGCGGGCCGAGTGGGCGGCGGAGGGTGCCTGCGACATGTTGCGGACGGGGCTGTCGCACCCGGGCGGGATCGGCCCCCTCGCTCGAGGTCGCGGCGCTCGTCGAGAGCTTCGGCACGAGCCGCGAGGCGCAGGGCACCGGAGCGGGCGATCTCGCGGTCGGCGCCGCGCTCCCGAATACCAGCTTCTCCGAGCGCGGCCTGCTCCACCCCTTCCTCGATCACGAGGAGCCGCCGCGCTGTCGGCGCCGGCTCGACGACGAGATGGACACCCAGGGCTTCGTGATCCCGGGCGAGGAACCCTGCCTCGGCCACGACCTCGACCGGATCGAGGGCCTCGCCGTCTCCGGGGGTCGGCCCGCGGCGGCGCCCCCGATCGCCGCCCGAGGAACGCCTTCGGCCGATTCGCCACCCCGGCGGCGGCATCCCGTCCTATCGCTCCGCGCGCGGCTGCCGGCCCGTGCCGAGAGGGCTCTCGGCTCCTCCGAGCCGAGGAAGAAGGAGGGCCGGTCCCCGCCTGCCCCGGCCCCTCGCGAAGCGGCGCGGATGCGCCCTTCGGCAGCGCGAGCACCGTTCGGCCCGGGACGTCGACCCGTGCCCCGACCCGTCCCCGCGCTGCCGGCGCCGCGACAGGAGCCCCTTCGCCTCGCCCCCCTTCGCTCCCTCGCTCAGCGTTCGAGGAACGATTTCAGACGATCGGCTACCCCGCCGATCGCGGTGATCCCGTCGAGATGCCCGTCGATTCCGTCGAGCCAGGCGATCTCGACCGGTGTGCCGTCGGCCCGGATCAGCTCGGCCGTCCGCTCGACGCGGGCGGGAAAGAAGATCAGATCGTCCCTCGACGGGATCAACAGGACCGGCGCCTCGATTCGCTTCAAGCCCTCGGCGAGCCCGCCACCACCCGCCACGAACAGCTGGTTGGCCTTGACCAGATAGAGGAAGTGGTTGGCGTCCGCGACCTTGGCGCGCGCAGCCCCGGCCGCGTCGAGCGCCGCCTCGATCTTGAAGCGGTGCCCGAGGGCCGCCGCCGGATCCTTGCCCTCTTCGGCCCAGGCCCGGCCGAACGCCTTCTCGGCCCATTCGTGGTAGCGGGCGTGCAGAGTGACGAGTTTCAGGGCGGCGCCGAGCCCGGCGGTGGGCGGCGTCCGGCCGTAATAGTCGCCGCCCCGCCAGTTCGGGTCGAGCCGGATCGGCGTCGCCCAGGCATCGAGCCAGCCCACGAGGAACGGGTCGACCTCGCCCGCACCGATCACCGGCACCACCCGGTCCACCATCGCGGGATGGGAGGCCGCCCATTCGAGCGCTTGCAAGGCTCCCATGGACGCGCCGATCACGGCGTGCAGCCGGCGGATGCCGAGGCTCTCGACGAGCGCCTTCTGGACCTCCACGAAGTCGCGAATCGTGACGATCGGGAACTCCATGCCCCAAGGTTCGCCCGTCGCCGGGTTCACGGTCGCCGGACCGGTCGTGACCACCTTGGGATCGCCCACGTTGAGGTTCACGAGCGTATCCGAGCTCAAGACGAACCATCGCTCGGTGTCGATCGCCTTGCCCGGACCGATGATCGCGTCCCAATAGCCGGGTGCCGGGTCGCTCTCGGCGTATCGCCCGGCCGCGTGGCTCGTGCCGCTGAAGAAATGCGTGATGAGGATCGCGTTGTCCTTGGCGGCGTTGAGCGTGCCGTAGCTCTCCCAGCCTACCCGGACGGGCGCGATCGTCTTGCCACCGACCGTCGTGTAAGAGGAAAGCTCGAAGACCTTCTTCTCGACGGTGCCGACCTCGGCCGCGAGCGTGGGCGCCAAGAGCGGACCGAACAGCAGAGCGAGCACGAACAGGACGAGCACGCGGGCATCGCGGGCCATGGCCGACCTCCTCGAAGCCCGTCGATCATGACGGCGAGCCACACGGCCGTCCAGGCGGGCCGGCCCACCCGCCACGGCCCCCGCGCCCACGCCACCGCATCTCGACCGATCGCGCACGCTACCCCCACCGGAAGGATCGGTGCCCCCATAAGAGAGGGGAAAGGTTGAGAAAGTGTTGACGCCGCGGCGATCGCGTCGGGGTCGGGCTCGCCCGCGAAGCGGCTGCGCGCGTGCTCGAGGAGCGGGCCGCGGATCGCCTCGGCCGGCTCGCAGAGCGGCACGAGATCGCTCGTACAGAGCGAGAGGGCCTCGCCGATCACGGGTGCGCCGATCGCGGAGGTGTGGATGTCCACCCCCTCCTGCGCGATCCATCCGGCGATCGCGGGCGGCGCGCTCGGGCCCTCGAGGCGCGCCACCGGGTCGGCACCCGCCACGGGCAAGAAATCCTCGCGGCCGGTCCCCTCGAAGCGCAGGCCCACGAGCGGCCCGGTCCCCTGCAGGAGGGCCGTCTCGAGCGGGCCGTTGGCGGTCATCCGACCGTAGGGCCGGCTCACGCTCTCGAGGGGCTGCAGGAGAATGCCGGGACGGCGCCAGAGGGCCCGCGCGAGCAGCCCGCGAGCGAGGGCGCTCGTGCCGCCGAAAAGCACGAGCCCGACCGAGACCCGCCCGGTGAGCGACTCGCTCGCCGAGAGGATCTCCGCGCGCGCCCGGACGAGCCGGCGGAGCACGGTCCGGGCGTCGCGGCAGAGCACCGGCCGGTCTCGATCACGCTCGCCTCCCCCTCGCCGCGGATCGCAGCCTTCGCGCGGGCGGAGTGCTCGAGCGCGGCGAGGTGCCGGCCGCGCGACGTCGAGGACATAGGCGGCCCGAGTCGTGTTCCCGGTGTCGACGGTCGTGACGAAGAAGCCGAGCCGCCGGATGTCCGAGGGCCGCCACCCGCAGAGGCTCGCAAAGCTCCGGGACGCGGGCGGCCGCCGCGTCCGGCGCACCGAGCACCGCGCACACATTGCCGAGAACGGTGGCACTCGCGACGACGATCCCCGGGACGGCACTGGTCTGCACGGTGCCGAAGGCGATCGTGCGCAGCGCCGTGCGGACCAGTTCCCGGCCGAGAAGCAACCGGCGAGCGGCGGCCCGGGGATCGGCCCCGCGGTGAACGGGTGCAGCGACGATCCGACGGCCGGTACCCGGTCGACGATCGTCACCGCCGCTGGCGGGATCGGAAGCCGAGCGTGCCGGCACCGGCGAGGCTGCCGGTCGCCGCGTCGGGCCCCGGCCGCGATGCAGGAGTTCCCGAAGGATCGGCCGTCCGACCACCTGGGCGATGGCCGCCGAGGAGCCCGAGATCGCGGCGAAGACCGTGCGGCCCGCGATGTCGACGCGAAGGAGACGGCCCGGAAGCAGCCCGGCCCAGGGCGCGAGCCCGGCGAAGAGTGCCGCCCAGAGCCTCGTGCCGAACGGCGATTCGCCCATCGGAACGAACGGCGGCAGCGCGACGAGGTGCGGGGTGGTGAGGACCCGGAAGGTGGACTGCGCCGGAAGCGGGTCGAGCGGCAGGCAGCGAGAGGAACGGCCGACCGAGCCCGAGGGCGTCGGTGACGAGGGCGATACCGATCCGGACGCCGGCGGCCAAGAAGCCGAACGGACAACCGAACAGGCCCGAGAGGACGGCGCCCATCTCCGCTCGCCACCGCTCCGCGGCGGGCGGTCCCGCGCCCGCCGCGCCGCTCACTCGATCCCGCCGGCTCCCGAGCTCCTGCCGATGCCGCGGGTCGCCGACCGGCGCACTCGGCGACCGGGCCGCCATCTGCAGGGCCGACGGCACGCCCCGAACGCCAGGGCCGCCGGGGAATCGAGAGCGGCGTCGGACCGTCTCGCGAGACCCCGTCGAAGCTCCGGGTCCGAAAGGCGAACTCGACGAGAGCCCGGGCGAGAAACAGGGTCGCGAGGGCGCCCACGAGGCTCGCCACCGCCTCGAGGATCCGGGCGAGCCGCGCTCTCGCCGCCCCCGGCACCACCTCGACCCGGAGCTGCTGCCCGACCCGCAGGGTGAGGGCGGCGCCCGACAGGAACACCGCCCCCGTGCAACGATCCGAATATTCCGGGCGCAACGGGAAAGTGGCCGGCATCACCGGGATCGGCGGGGCCAGGAGGGCCACCGGGATGTCGTCGAGAACGAGACCCGTGAGCGCCGCTACGCGGGCCACGGTGAGCCGGGCGCCGAGCACGGCCGGGCGGTCGACCACCGACCGGACCGCCGTCACCGCCCTTTCCGGTCGGAAGCCGCCGCACATCGGCCCGGGCTTCCGCCCAGCGGCCGACCGTCGCCTCGATACGCTCGACCAGCGGGCCGAAGGCCGGCACCCGCTGCACGAAGGCTTTCCGGAAGGCCCGACCGCGTTCGGTCGTCTTCGCCCACGGCTCGCTCGACAGCGCGACGAACACCGTGCGGTAGCCGTTCATGGTAGAAATGTTCGACGGGTCGGGACGTCGTACGGACGACTCACTGATGAATACGATGAACTTTTCTTTCGTTTCCTTGGAGATCGATCTACCCATATTTGACGCACTATTCCATAGACTGAGCCGTCGACGAGATCCCCGCGACGCAGAACAGCGAATTCACACCGACCTCATGGCGGATGTCGATGCCCGCCGTCTCGACGAGGCCGTCGTGCACCGCGGCGAGCCGGTTCGGCGCCTCGAAGCCGTGGGCACCGCCCGGGCTGTCGGCGATCACGACCGCCCGCCAGTCGCCTCTTCGACCGTCTCGGTGAAACGCAGGGCCCTCCTCGTCGTGAAGCTCCATTCGGACAACGCGCTCGACAGATTGAGCTGGATCCGGGCGCTCGCCGGACAGGATGCCCCGAGAACGAGCGCGGCCGCCGCCGTGCCCAGCAGATTCCGCCGCTCCACTCGCATCGCTCGACTCCCGGTCGACCCTTCTTGCAGGTCCCCCGCCGTTGCGTCCCCGATCCGGACCACCCGGACCGTCGCCGGCGCCGTCCGCGAGCCCAGGAGCCGCCGGTCGGGTGTCGGAAGCGGGCTTTCGGCTCTCGGCGCGTCGCCGTTTCTCGTGCTGCCCGCCCTCGACAGGGGCAGCCCGCGCCTCGAGCGCGTCGAAGAGCGACCGGTCCCGGGTCCCGGCGCGGATCGCTCGAACGGTCGCCTCCTCGCGGGCCCGCTGCGCCTCGGCGCGGGCGATTGGGGTCTCGGCCTCGGCGCCCGGGAACACGAGCGGACCGTCCGCCTCGCGCATCAAGACGTCGCCGGGCCGGATCGGCGCGCCGCCGATCGGGATCGGCAGGTCGATGGCGGCGGGTCCGGCCTCGCGGGGGCCCCGCTGGGTCCGGCCGCGGGGCCAGACGGGAAAGTCGCACGCGGCGCGTTCGGCCACGTCTCGCACCGCCCCGTCGAGCACGAGGCCGGTGAGCCCGATCGTCTCGGCCAACAGGCAGAGGACCCCGCCCGCGCGGGCATTCGCGCACTCGCCATCGGCCGCCACGACCACGACGTGACCGGGGCGCCAGAGATCGAAGGCTCGCAGGATCGCGAGATCGCCGCCGGGCCGGGTACGGACCGTCGGCGCCGTGCCGGAGAGCGGCGCGCCGCCAGGATAGGGCCGCAACCCGGCGATCCCGCGATCGCGTCGAAGCCGGTCGCTCGAGTGGGCCACCGGGGTCGCCCGCAGTCGGGTCGATCGCGCCGGAACGGCCGGCTCCACCGCGGGATGTCGCCCGATGCTCGTGCGGCGACCTCGAGGCTGGCGCCCGCAGGAGCGATCCGCGCCGCTCCGTCCTCGAGGGTCGAAAGGGCGGTGGCGATCGACAGCCGGAAACGGGGCGATAGCCGCTGGCTTGGCCCGGCACCACGGCCCCCCGCCTCCTCGAGCAGCCACCGCGCGACGTTCCGATCGCTCTCGAGGACGTGGCCCTCGCGGGTCCACCGGCCGAGCAGTCCCTCGCAGCGGACGAACGGGCAGAACGCCCCCCGGGCTCGCGGCAAAAAGGCCCGGGGTCGCCCGCAGCGCGGTCGGCGTCCGGTCGCGCCGCTCGCGTCGGATCGTCCGCCAGCCCTCGAGGAAGGGCGGGTCGCGGGGCAGCGCCTCGACCGCGGCCGCCCGGCGGATCGAGCAGACGTTGCCGGCCGACCGCGAGAGCAGGCTCGCGAGCGCCTCGACGAGCGGCTCCGGGCCGGCCGCCGAACAGGATGCCTTCACCCCGGGGGCGCGCGCCACCTTCCGGCGCGAGCCCCGGCGGATCGACCCGCGGAGCGACCGCTACGGCCACCGGCTCGCCGGTCCCACCCGGGAGACGGTGGCGCCGTTCGAGCCGCGCCCGCACGGCATCGTGCCGGGCGTGGCCCAGGTTCCGGCCGGCCGCCAACCGATCGCCCAGATGGGCGACGGCCCGCCCACGGGCGGCCACCCCGAGACCGCGACCGTCGTCGAGGCCGCTCTCTGGCGGCTCGGCCAGATGCCGATCGGTACCCGCTTTCGCTTCCTCGAGGTCGACCGGGAAGGAGCCCTGACCGCCCACGACGAGCTCGAGGCTCGGCTCGTCCTGCTG
>DAIOUO010000151.1:0-8227 GCA_036759485.1 Geminicoccaceae bacterium
GCCCGAGCTCCCGGTCCGCTGGCTCGCCCGGCTCCTGCCGATGCCGCCGGTGCCGAGAGCGAGGCCGACGTGGCGTCCGCCGCCCGGCGATCGCTACGCCGCCGCGGCGCTGCGATCCGCGGTCGAGCGGGTCGCCGGTGCCGAGCCCGGCACGCGCAACGCGACCCTGTTCCGCGAGGCACGATCGCTCGCCCGGCTCGACGGGCTCGACCGGCGCGAGATCGCCGCCCGCCTCGAGGATGCCGCCCTCGCCGCCGGGCTCGACCGGCGCGAGATCGCGGCGACCATCTCATCTGCCTTGAAACGCGACCGGCCGGGTGGGGGCCCGGCCGCGAGCTGAAAGGAGTTCGCGTAGAAATGGGAAACGCAGCAATATCTTACGCCGACGCTCCCGCGGGCGGAAGCGCCCGCGAACATGCCGGCATGCGCCACACGCATGCCTGGCCTGCGCCGGACGCGGAGATCGAGCCGACGGCGCCCGCGGCCGAGCCCGAGGCGATCGCCGATCCGCTCGCCGGGCCCGAAGAAATCGAGCCGATCGAACGGCACGCACGGCCCTGCTACCGCACCTACGCGCGCCCGTGGCAGTTCGCGGACCGGCTCGAGCGCGGCCCGGAAGCCCCCGGCTTGTGGCTCCACGGCTGGAAGTCGGGCCGCAAGGCCGATGATCCGGGCGAGCCCGTCGACGTGCGCCTCGGCCGGCCGGCCTGGAAAGTCGCCACCCTGGAAACGGCCGAAGAGCGGCATTTCGGCCTTCTGGTCGAGCTCGTCGACCTAGCCGGCCGCCGTCGCGTCGTTCCGCTCGACCGCGGCGAGCTCGTAGGCGACGGCCGGGCCGCGCTCGCGGAGCTCGAGCGTTGCGGCGCCGGCATCGTCGACGATCGCCGATACCTGAAGTGGCTCCGCGCGGCACCGCCCGAACGGCGGCTCGCTACCGTGCGCCGGATCGGATGGACGGCCGGCTTTCGGGCGTTCGTGCTCCCGGATCGGACCATCGGTGCGAGCGACGTGCTCTACGCCGCGATCGGCTCCGATGCGGACTTCGCCGAAGCGGGCGACATGGCTCGATGGCGCGAGGCGGCCGCGCTCGCGGTCGGCAATCCGTTGATGTTGGTCATCGTCTCGACCGCTTTCGCGGCTCCGCTGCTCGGGCCGCTCGGACTCCCGAGTTGCGGCCTTCACGTGGTCGGCTCGAGCGGCCGGGTGAAGACGACCCCGGCTCTCGTCGCGGCCGCGGCTTGGGGGCGCGGCACCGAGGTCGGCGGATACTTCAGGACGTGGTCGGGCACGATCAACGGCATCGAGGCGCTTGCCGTCGAGCGGAACGACGCGCCGCTCGTTCTCGACGAGATCGGCGCCGGAACGGCCTCGCCCGAGGAAGTCGCTGCATTGATCTATCGGCTCGCCGGTGGCGTCGGCCGCATGCGGGCGCGGCGCGATGGAACGGCGCAGAAGGTGAAGACGTGGCGCACCTTCGCGCTCTCGACGGGCGAGGTCGGGCTCGAGGCGCGACTCAAAGAGCCGCTTCCGCCCGGTGCCAAGGGACGGTTCCTCGAGCTCCGCGTCACGGGCGCACTGGTTCGCGAGCGGCACGGTTTCGCGTCCGATCGCGAGCTCGCCGCGCACGTGCGGGGCCTCGTTGCCGAGCACTACGGCCGGGCCGGTCCCGCGTTCGTGGCGCGCCTGCTCGAGCTCGGCTTCGACGAACTCCGCACGCGCTATGCCGACGAGCGGCGACGCTTCGAGGGTGAAAACTCGCTCGAAGATCGGGCCGCCAACACATTCGCCGCGCTCGCACTCGCGGGCGAGCTCGCGGGCGAGTGGAATATCGCCCCGTGGCCGCGCGGCGCGGTCGGCGAGGCCGTCATGGAAGCTTGGGCACTGTGGCGTTCGACCGCAGGCGCCGAAGCCGACGAAACGAAGCGCGCGGTCGAGGCCTTGCGCGACTTCGTCGAGCGGCACGGTGAGGCCCGCTTCTCCATGGCCGGAGAAGACCGTGAGGTTCGCGACCGCGCCGGGTGGTGGCGCACGTCCGAAAGCGGCTCGCGCGAGTGGTTGTTCACGGGCGGCGGCCTGGCCGAGGCGCTTCGAGGTCTCGACCGCGACCGCGCGACCGCGCGCCTGATCGAAGCCGGCGTCATCGACGCGCCGCCCGGCCGGCACCGTTCGTACAACCTGCGCATCGATGGTCGCCGCGTGCGTGTCTATGTCGTGAACGACTTTGCTCTTTATGCAGATGGTGGTTCCAGTGGTTCCAGTGGTTCCATCACCTCTAACACATTGTCAGAGCTGTGGAATTCGGCATCGGCGCGTGGAACCACCAAGCCCGATGCGGTGGTTCCAGTGGTTCCAGGCCGGACCACCTCGGGCTCCGACGTCGGTGCCGGAACCGCTCTTGGAACCACTGGAACCACCACCGACGGCCGGGTGGTTCCAGCCCCCGCCAAGCCAACCCATTGCAACGCCGATGCTTTTCGGCCTGGAACCACTGGAACCACCGGAACCACGGTTTCGCAAAGGGTAAAAACGCGCACGCCCCGCACGGCCGCGCCGGAGCCGATCGTCGACCGGCTCGCCGAGGCTCTGGCCGCCGGCGCTCTCGACCGGGCGCGGGCGCTGTTCCCCGAGGTCCTCGGCCGCGAGCCGCGCGATCGCGAGCTCTGGGAGCTCGCCTGTCTCGGGGATCGCGATCGCATCCGGGCCGAGCTCGAAGCCCTCGCCGAAGGCCCCGCCGCCGGAGCCCACGCATGACCACCGCCCGCCGCCCGGCCGCCGTCACGCCGAGCCCAGCACCCGCCGGCCGCCCGACGATCCGCCCCCATTGGGCGACCCTGTTCGCCGAGCTCGCCCCGCTCCTGACACGCTGGCCACCCGTGCTCCCGCGCGAGCCACACCCCGAGCTCGAGGCCCGGCCGCTCGCCCTCGGCACCCGCGAGAAGCTCGCCGAGCTCCTGCGCGACCCGGCCGACCCGAAAGCCCGCCGCCTGCTTGCCCGCGCCCTCGCGGTCTACTGCCGCTCGACCTTCTACCTCACCGCGCTCGCGACCGACGGCTCGCGACGCCACGATCTCGACGGCCGGCCGATCGCCCCGGTCGAGCCAGCCGACCGCGCCGCCGCCGCGAGCCTGCTCCTGATCAAGGCCATGCGCCCGTCGCCGCGCGCCGGCACGGGAGCCCGCCGGTGATCGCCGCGACCCGACGCCTCGCGCTCGCGGCCGGCGCCGCATCCGGAGACGAACCATGACCGCGCCGCCTCGCCCGCCCCGGCGGATCCGCCGCCGCCTCGCCCGCCGCCTCGCCGCGTCCTGCATGCGGATCGCCCCGGACGGCACGCTCGAGCGGGTGCGCGCCCCGGCCGCCCTCGCCGCCCTGTGCCGCCTGTGCGAGCGCGTCCTCTGCGCCGCCGGACGGCCGGCCGCCGTCGCCATCAGCCTCGCCGAGGCCCGCGCCCTCGCCGGCCCGCCGCCGCCGATCGCCCGCGCCGCTCGCCGAGCACGAGCTCGAGGCCATCCTCGCCCGCGAGCTCCCGCCCCGCCTGCGCCGGCTCGCCGCGATCCCGGGGTTCCCGGACGTCGGCCGTGCATGAGCGCCCCGCAGAGGCCGAAGAGCGGGGATCCGCGCCCGCCCCTACCCCTCTGGGGAGCCGGCCGGAACACGCGTCTACGGGCTTCCGGACGCCCCTGCGCCGGGTCCTTCCTCGCGGGAGCGGGTATTGCTGCCCTGGACGGCGCGCCACCTCGCTAGCGTCACGACGTTGCGTTGAAGATCCGCCTCGGAGCCCAGATGACCAAGCCGCGGATGCAGGGGATGAGCGAGCGGGAGTACGCGCGGCGGGCCGGGCTCTCGCGCGGCGCGATCCAGGCCGCCAAGCGCTCGGGCCGACTCGTGCTGTTCGCCGACGGGAGCATCGATCCCGAGGCCTCCGATCGGCGCCTGCGGGCGGCCACCCATCCGGGCCGCAGCTTCGCGGCCGAGACGCGATGGAAGCGGGCCCGAGGGCAGCCCGAGCCAGCGCCGGCCGCGCGCATCGAGCACCTCCCGCCACCATCGCTCGACCCGCGGCTGCCGGAGGCCATCGCCGACACCCTCGGCGCGCTTCTCCGTGCGACCGGCGGCCTCGACTATCGCGCCGCTCGGACCGTGCACGCGATCGTCCGTGCCTACAGCGCGCAGCTCGAGGCCGCGCGGGCGCAGGGCGAGCTCGTGGACCGTGCCGAGGCCGAGCGGGTGATCACCGCGATCGCCCGGGCCGAGCGCGACGCCTGGCTCGCCTGGCCGGCCCGGATCTCGGCAATCCTCGCCGCCGAGGTCGGCTGCGATCCCGGGCGGCTCGAGACCGCGCTCGTCCGCGAGGTCCGCGCCCAGCTCGAGACGCTGGCCTCGCCCGAGCTCGACCTCTCGGCGATCGCGGGCGCCGCGGCAGAGGGCTGATCTACGAGCTCGGCATGTAGTTTCCGGCCCGCGATCCGGACCGGGCCGCGGCGCCCTTCCTCGCGCTCGCCCGCCGACGCGCCTCGAGCAGTCTTACCGCGACCGGGTGATCGTCCCATCGTCCGGTCGCGACCTCGGGCGCCACGGCAGTCGGAACGACCCCGAGCCAGGCGTATTCGGCCACGATCGCCCTTGTGACGATCGCTTGCTCCGTTGCCGTCAGCCGGCTCCTACCGCGCGCGTTCGTTGGTAGATCGGTTGGTAGGATCTCGTCCTGCATCCCTCTAACTCCCTGATTTTGCGGGAGTTCATCGGGTCGCTTCGGAGCCCTCCTGCGGCACCAACGGCTCGGGCGACGACAGCGCGGGGTGCTCCCGGCGGCACCGGTTACGGTACGTCGAGGCCGAACGAGGGCGCGTGTCGCCGGGCGCCGAAGACGTCGGCCTCGCCCGGGCCGCCCGAGGGCACGAGCCGCCGGGCCGGTCCGAACAGCGATGCAGGGTGAGCCGCTCGCGCGGGCCGAGCATCGCCCCCTCCTCCGCCCGGCCGTCGATCGTGACCCGGCGGATGCCGACCGGCTCCACGAGATTTCCGATCTCGATCGTGCGGTTCGAGGCCGAAGCGTGACCCGCCGCGCCGCAGAATCGCCTCCCGAGCCGGCCAGGGACCCGATTGTCGGCCGAGCCGGCGGCCGCCGGCGAGCCCCGAAAAAACGAAGCGCCCCCGGGATCGCTCCCGAGGGCGCTCGCTCGATCGTCGATCCGGTGGATCAGCCGATCAGCTTGAGGTTCTCCGCCGAGCTCTTGCCGTTGCGGCCGCGAACCAGCTCGTACTGGACCCGCTGACCCTCGCGCAGGCCGTCGAGGCCGGCGCGCTCCACGGCGCTGATGTGCACGAAGGCGTCAGGACCGCCCTTCTCGGGCTGCAGGAAGCCGTAGCCCTTCGTCGCATTGAACCACTTGACCGTACCCGTCTGCAAACTCGTAACTCACTCGCTCAGGTGCGCGGCCGGCACCCTTGCCGACCGCGGGATGGGAAGCTCTGGCGAGGGAGGTCGCTTCGACGGCCGACGCGCAGGGCTCGTTCCACCACGACGCACCATATGGCCCCGATCCGAGCCCGGCACAAGGGCCGATCGCGCCGTCGCCGAGCCCGATTCGCCGTCACGACGTCCGCCGCGGCGCGTGTCCTCTCGCTGCTTTCGGGGAACTCGACGGGCGGCGGGCGTCGCATTTCGGGCCCGCCGAGCCGGGTCCGTGCCTCGCCCGCTGCGCCGGGGCGGCTCGGCGGGGATCCGCGAACCGTGGGCGGATCGGCCGTCGGTGGCGGCCCCCGAGCATCGACGTCCGGGGGCCTGCGATCCTCGCGACACGGGCCGCCTACCCACGGAGCGGGAGGGGGATGCGCGGGCGCCCCCGGGTTCGTGGCCTCGCAGCGGCTCTCGACGGCCGCCGAGGATCCGGCCGGCGCATCGCGACGATCGGCCGCCGCCGGCTCAGGGCGACGATCGGCCGCCGCCGGCTCAGGCGGCGCCCTGGACCGAATAGCCGCCGTCGACCGGGATCGCCGTCCCGGTCAAGAAATCCGAGGCCGGCGAGCAGAGGAACACGGCGATGCCGGCGAAGTCGTCGGGCACACCCCAGCGTCCGGCCGGGGTGCGCGCCACGACCTTCTCGTGCAGGCCGGGGATCTGGGCGCGCGCCTGCCGGGTCAAGGCAGTGTCGATCCAACCCGGCAGGACGGCGTTGACCTGGATGTTGTCCTGGGCCCAGGCGCAGGCCATGGCCTTGGTCATCTGCACGATGCCGCCCTTGCTCGCGGCGTAGGGTGTCGTGAAGGAGGCGCCGAAGATCGACATCATCGAGCCGATGTTGACGATCTTCCCACCACCCGCCTTCTTCATCTCGGGATAGACGGCGAGCGAGCAGACGAAGGCCGAGGTGAGGTTGGTCTCGAGGATGAAGCGCCATTCGGCGAGCGTGTATTCCTCGGGACGCTTCCTGATGTTGGTGCCGGCATTGTTGATCAGGATGTCGCAGCGGCCGAGCTCCTGCACCGTGCGGGCGACCATCGCCTTGCACGAGTCCTCGCTCGTCACGTCGACCGCGACCGCGATCGCCCGCGCGCCGAGCCGGGCGAGCTCGGCCACCGCCTCGGCGTTCTTGGCGGCGTCGCGGCCGGCCACCGCCACCGCGGCACCGGCCTCGGCCAGCCCCCTGGCCATGCCGAGCCCGATCCCGCCGTTGCCGCCCGTGACGATCGCCACCTTGCCCGACAGATCGAACAGCCGCATCGCTCCCCCTCCCCCGGCTCCGGCCGCCGCCCGCGACCCGGGCCGCGGCACCTCGGCCGAGCCGCTAGCAAGCGGGGGCCCGAGCGTCCATCGGGACCGCAGTGGGGCAGCCCTGTCGGGACCGCCACCCAACGGTCACCGGTTCGTGCCGATCCTCGCGGCCGGGTGAGGACGAGAAATCGGCCCGACCACGGCACGCAGCGAGCGCCTCGGCACCGGGTGCCGGCCGGGCTTCCGGGTGCGGGCGTTCGTCGTCGTCCTCCTCGCCGTGACCTGCCCGATCCTGCTCACGAGCAGGGGTGGGTCGTGCGGAGGGAGACCGGCCGGCGGGCCCCGCCGCCCGCGCCCTCGAGAAGGGACCGATCGCCCTGTTCGCCGCGTCCTGTGGCGACCCTCGGCCCCGCCGAGCCCGGCCGAGGCCACCCGCGGGAGCCCCGCCGAGCGGGCCGGCGGCGACGCCCTCGACATCCTCCGGATCGTCGCCCGCGAGCGCCGAGCCTCCGGCCGCTCAGACGAGCAGCGGCCGCAGCGCCTCGGCAGCGCGGTGGCCGGCCTCGTCCAGCCCGACGAGCTCGATCGCCGAGGCCGAGGCCACGCCGATGCCGAGCTCGGCGGCCCGGGCGAGCTGGTCCTGCGCGAAGATCGGGCCTCGCGCGACCTCGGGTGTGGTGCCGTAGCGCCGCAGGAGCGCCACGCCCACGGCGTCGATCGCGACCGGATCGGTGGCGGCGAGGAAGAGGCCCGGCTCGACGAGTGTGCCCGATTCCGGTCCACCGGAGCGGAAGCCCTGCCGTGCGTCCATGATCACCAGATCGTGGCGAAAGGCGGTGGAGATCTCCGCGATCATAGCGCGTTGATGCGGCGAGGCGTGCAACTCGCGCATGTAGTCGTAGCCGTCGTCGGGGTCGATCTTGGCGACCGCGCCGACCGCGTTCTTGAGCGCCATCGTGAAATGTCCACCGAAACGGTGGGTCTTGAGGCAGCAGGTCTGGATCGTGAGCTCGGCCTCGGCGAAGGCCCGCGCGAGAAGGAAACCGCGCTGCCAGTGCAGCTCGGGTCGGCGGACCGGGACCCATCCGCCGCGGTCGCGCCCGGCGAGCAGCTCGACCTCGAGCCCGTGCCGGGCGGCGAGCCGGGGCACACCGGCCCACTCCAGCACCGCGCGGGTATCCCCCATCCCCGAACGTTCGGCCAGGGTGAGCCGGCTCGGCCGCATCGCCGCGAGCCGTTCGACGAGGGCCTCGAGCGTGTCCGGTGCGGTGGTCGCCGGGAACGGGTCGGCGCTGTTGAAGTTCGCCTTGAGCGCCACCCGACGTCCGGCCGCGAGATCGGCCGGCAGCCGGGCGAAGACCCGCTCGAGCGCAGCGCGCGGATCGCGCTCGCCGACGAGCCAGACCGTCGCCCGCCGCACCGCCGCCGACGACCGGCCCGCGAGCCCGCCCGCCACCATCGTCGCCCCGAGCGCCAGAGCCCGCCGGCGTGTCGCCCCGGACTGCACTCGAA
>DAIOUO010000152.1:0-2209 GCA_036759485.1 Geminicoccaceae bacterium
CCCTTGAGGCTCGTGGCCGGGATCACCGCGCGGCCGGTTCGGTCGCGCACGACGCAGAGGATCTCGCCCCCTTCCTCGCCGCCCGCCAGGGAGCGCCGCTCCTCGCTCCGGCCGGAGCCCAGGTGGAGATCGGCCAGGAGCTCGAGCTCACCTCGAATCTGTAGACGATCGGCGAACATCATCGAGACGGGATCTCCACGCGTCTGCCCCCGCTCGTTCCGGCCTCGGGATCCACCCGGTGGCAGCGCACCGCGCCGAAGCCGTTCTCGCGCTGGAACGGACAGCGCCGCCAGTCCCGCAGCTCGTCCGCCAGACGTGGCGGCAGGCCCGATCGGAGCAGCTCCGCGAGCGGGACCGACGGGCGGGCAGACGCCGGCTCGATCACGAACACCGCACCCGGCTCGCTCCCGAGGTACATCTCGTAGCGGTCGCGTCGGGGCGGGTAGCGCAGCGCCAGATGACCCCCCACGAGCCGTTGCCGGGCGAAGTGGCGCACGAGCTTCCAGCCCAGCTTTTCGAAGTAGGCCCCATAGTCCGCGGTGGCGCTGGTGCCGGCCCTGAGCGCGTCGATGTCGTTGAGGACGGCCGGCGTATCGAGGACCAAGGCATATCGCGGCTCGCCTTCCGCGACCGTTTCCGCGCCGGGCGTCGGCTCGGCCTCGAGGCGCACCTCCTCCATGACGGCCGCGGTCTTGCCGATCCCGCCCGGGCCGGCGGCGAGGACCCCGAGGATGATCGTCCAATCCTCCAGGGCGACATCCTTCGGGCAATCGAGTACGGTCCGCCAGCGAAACCCGTCGGGTACCACGGCCACCCAGGAGAACAGCGCCTCGTTCTGCGCGGCACCGGTCTCCGGGTCGATCGCCGTGCGGGTGCGGACCTCGCGTTCGGGAAGGGGCCGGCTCTGTCCGAGAAAGGCGGCGACACGCTCGGCGTCCGAACCCTTCCAGTCGGGCGCGAAGGCGATCCGAACTTCCGGCTCGTGCTCGGCCAGGGTCCGGTCGAGCACCCGGTCGCCCGCGACGGCGAGCGAGAGCGGCGGCGGCCGCCAGGGTCGGTCGCCGCCCGCGGGCATCGGAAAGGCATGGCCGAAAGTGACCCGCGACAGCGCGGCGCTCGTCCGCTCGGTCAGGAGATCGGCATCGCCGAGCGCGGTCGCGAGCGCACCCTCGAGCACCGCGCCCGGGATCACGTAGGCGCCGCGGTAGAGGTTGCCGCCGATCCGCTCGGCATCGACCAGGAACGGCCGGTCGAGGCCGAACGTCAGGGCGACCCGTCGCCCGGGTGGGTCGAGGGGAAGGGGTGCGACCGGCTCGGGTGTGCCGAGGGCGAAGCCCGTCACCCGGCCGAAGCCCACCGACTTGAAGGCGCCGATCGCGGGCACGAGCGTCAGGGCGCGCTCGAGGAGAAAGCGGGCACGCTCCGGGGCGATCGGCCCGGCTCGGAGATCGGCCCAACCACGAAAAGAGACCTCGGTGCCGATCGCGAAGGGCAGCTCGATCACCTGGAGAAAGCCCTCGCGGACGGCGCCGGTGACCTCGTCGAGGGCGATCCGGGCATACTCGCCGGCGCTATCGGCGGCCGCTTGCGTCGGCTCGTCGACCGCGAGGTCGCCGATGTCGAGAAGGCCGCGGTCGGGTTCGTTGTCGACTCGCCACCCTTCGAGGCTCGCTGCGGTCCGCTCGGCGCGACCCTCGCCCGAGGCCCGCCCGAAGAGCCGGGGCCACGCGTCGACGACCCGTGCCGTCGAGCCTCCACCGGCGAGCGCCGTGTTCCCCATCCGCTCGCCGAGCGTAGCGAGGGCCGCGCGCACCACGCCGCGGACCAGCGTGCCGGGCAGCACATAGCGGCCGCGGCTTCGCGCGAGCGGCGTGTCGAAAAGCACCCCTGGCAGGACCCCGCGCGTCACGAACGGGCTCGCGAGCCGGATCTCGAGCGGGATCCGCCAGCGGAAGGGGGCAGCGCTCACGAGGTCCGCCCCAGCCGGCTCGCCTCGACGAGATCGGCGAGCTCGAGCAGGTGCCGGAGCGGCAGCAGAGGGTAGCGGGACCCACGGCCCAGCCGATCGTCGGTGAGGATCGCGAGGTCGGGATCGGCGAGGCCGAGATCGCGCAGGCGCACGAGCATCGCATCGCGCCGCGCACAGGCCTCGGCATCGGAGGCACCGAGCAGCCCGTCGCGGGCGGCTGCCCGCAGCCAGCGGTGGAGC
>DAIOUO010000152.1:2219-8202 GCA_036759485.1 Geminicoccaceae bacterium
CCGTCGACTTCGAGATCGGCCCCATCGAGCCCCCGAAGCGTCGCGATCTGCACCCGGCTCACCTGGCGGTCGCCCTTGGCGAGGGTGCAGAGCGTCTCGGCGCAGGCGCGCAGCTCGCGGATCGGCGTCTTGTGCCGGCCGACCGCGGCCCCGATCGCGAAGGTGAGAGCCTTACTGCCGCTCTCGGGCTCCCGCCAGCGCTCGAGGCTCGTCTCGAGCCGGGCCAGGAAGTCGAGCACCGCCCAGGCGGGGAGGACGAAGAGCATCTCGTCGCCACCCCACAGCAGGGTCTCGAAGCGGAGCCGCCGACGCGCCTCGTCCTCCTCGGCGTCGGCTGCGGAAGCGACCGTCATGTCCGGATGCGCTTCCATCCAGTCGAGAAGGTCGGCCAGAGGAAGACCGCCAAGGACCTCGAGCCAGCGGCTGAACCGGCGGTAGTCGTCGAAGCCGTGGCGGGCGCGCTCGTCGCGACGCTTCCCGAACTCGTTGCCGTCGAGCGCGACGACCGCGAGCTCGCCGCGAATGCCGACCGGTACGTGCGCGGGCGGGCCGTCGACGATGTCGGCGAAGTGGCGGGCGAAGCCGATCGGAGCGGCCGCGAGCCGAGTGCGCCGATCGCAGAGCGTCTCGGCCGCCTTCGTCGCGGCCGCGGCCACGGTCGGATCGAGCTCGCCCGGGTCCGCCGCGAGCGCTTCGGCGTGTGCTGCGGCGCGGGCCAGCTGGCCCTCGTAGAACCCCTGCTTCTGTGCGATGCCGCTCCGCCGTCGGGCGATCACCGAGGCGGAGCGCGGCTCGTCGTTCGGCGAGCGCACCGGACCGGCGGGGTGGACGCGGGTCAGTGCGCAGACCGCTCGCGCCGCGGGCAGCAGGCCCTCGGCGACGGGGGGTGGCGGTAGCGACCAGCGCTCGAGCTGCCGCGTGCGCAGCCGGTTGTCGAGCGCCACGAGGGCATTCGGGAGGCCGTCCCGCGTGCTCCGCCAGCTCGCGTGGAGGACGCAGAGATGTTTCCAGGCGGGTTCGCGCGGGTTCGCGAGGAAAGTCGCGATCCTGTCGTCGAGACCCGCCTCCACCGTCTCGAGCGGGTCGAGGGCGGGGGGCGCCGATCGCGCGGCGACCCGACCGCGGACCCATTCGACGAGGATGTCGAGAGGATAGGGCACGCCGCGGCGGCGCTCGAGGCGCTCGCCACCTTCCTTGCGCCAGAGCGCTTCGACGACGGCTTCCGGGTCATCGGCCTCGAGGGCTTTCTCGAGGGCCCGGCGGAAGTTCTTCTCGTTCTTGCCCCTGGGGGTCGAAGGCCAATCGGATCGGCCGGCCCGCGGCTCGGTCGACCAGCGGATCACGGCTTCCGACGCGCTCGCCTAGAGGCGGTCGACGCGAACGTCCTCCGGACGGAGCGTCGCTTCGAGATGGTCGGCGAGCGCCGTGACCAGCCGGAGTGCGGCAACGGACGCCCCGCGGATGGTGGCGAGGTCCTCGGTATCGAACAGGGTGGCCGCGAAATCGACGGCCGCGAGCTTCGCGTAGAGCACCGTCACCGGCGCCTCCCATCGGGCGAGTCGTACCCCGGGTGCGGCCTGGAGTCGATCCCGGGTTGCGGCGGGCCCGATCGCGTACGCGCCGCGGCTTCGGGGCGCGCCGCTGGCGGTGCCGGTGTCGACTCGGGCTTTCGAGCTCGCTGCGTGAACGATCGTTACGCCCGTTCCCGGGGCCCGAGGATTCCCTGCCTCTCACGAGCCCTCGGAAGTCGGCGGGCCGGGAGGGGCGTCCGCCCGGGACGGCGCCTGCGGTGATCGGCGGAAACTGCCGCGAGCGCGGCCACATGACGATCGAGATCGGTATCCGCTTCGGTGATTCAAGATCTTGAAGCCGTCGGCGGGCGACTAGATGGATGAGTGGATCGGCCGACCGGGCGACCGGCCGGCCGAGGCGACGACAGGTGAGGTAACGAGGAGAGAGGAGACCATGTCGGCACTCGTACCGTTCGGCTGGTCCAGCTCCCTGCTGCCCGGCCGTCCCGCCAACGACGATCCCTTCGTGCGCCTCTGGAACGAGGTGGATCGTCTCTTCAGCCAGGTGTTCCGGACGAGCGACCTCGCCGTCTGGCCCGAGAGCCGCGGCTTCGGCGTGCCCGTCGAGGTCGTCGAGACCCCCGACGCCTTCTCGCTGGTCGCCGAGCTGCCGGGGATCGATCCCAAGGACGTGAGCATCGAGCTGCAGGGCGACCTGCTCACGATCCGCGGCGAGAAGAAGGCCGAGCGCGAGGAGGGTGACGCCACCTGGCACGTGAGCGAGCGCCGCTACGGCCGCTTCGTCCGCTCGCTGCGGCTGCCGTTCCAGGCCGAGGCGGACAAGATCGAGGCTGCCTACAAGAACGGCGTGCTCGAGATCACCGTACCGAAGCCCGCGGCGCTGCGGCAGGAGGTGAAGCGGATCGCCGTCAAGGCGGCCGCCTGAGCCCCGAGGGACCACGTCCCTTGGCGGCGTTGCTCGAGCGCCCGGTCGGCCGGCGCCCGACCGGGCGCGCGTCTGCGCCCGAAACGCGCCGATCGATGCCGCCCGCGCCGGACCGCCCGCAGCAGCGAGGTCCGAGTGCGGAGCTCGGCCCGAAGCCGGCCTCGACCGCCGACCGGTCCTTCGTCCCGCCCGCCAATCACGTGGCGAGCCTCTGGCGCGGTGCTCGCTGTCGGGTCCGCCCGCTCGTCCGCCCGGCGCCGAGCTCCGCACCCTGTCTGCGACCGCGCTGGCGGCTCGAGTTCGAGCCGGTCCGGCCCTCGCTGCCCGACCGGCTGATGGGCTGGTGCGGCGGCGGCGATCCCCGCGATCAGGTGCGGCTCGATTTCCCGAGTGCCGAATCCGCACTCGCCTGGGCCGCCCGACACGGCCTCGAGGTCGATGCCGTACCGCTGCCCGTTCGGACCGCCCGACCGCGACCTTACGCCGCGAGTCTGCGCGCGCCCTGACGGTCCGAACCGGGCCGCTTCGGCCGGCTCGTCGGGAACCCCTCGCGAGAATCCGATGGAGCGAACGCCGCTCCGCTCTCGCCCACCGCGCGCCCGGTTCGGGCGCCGCGATTGGCGTCCCCTAGGGGACTCGAACCCCTGTTTTCGCCGTGAGAGGGCGACGTCCTAGGCCGCTAGACGAAGGGGACGGCTGCGCGACGCGTGCTATCTAGCGGCGCCTCTCGCGCGAATCAAGCCGCGGCGGGCGGTCGCGGGCCCTCGCGCAGGAACAGGGCCACGAGCTCGACCTCGGCCGACCAGAGGAACTGGTCGACCGGCTGCAGCGCGACGAGCCGGAAGCCGGCCGTTGCGAGGGTGCGGGCGTCGCGGGCGAAGCTGCCCGGATCGCAGCTCGCATAGACGATCCGCGGCACGGCCGAACGGGCGAGCATCGCACACTGGCCGGCGGCCCCGGCCCGCGGCGGGTCGAGCAGCACCGCGTCGAAGGCCGCGAGCTCGCCCGGCCGCAAGGGATCGCGGGCGAGGTCGCGGCGGACCGCACAAACCCGTGGCCGGCCGGCCAGCGCCCGCTCGAGCGCCGCGACCGCCTCGGCCTCGCCCTCGACCAGCTCGAGCCGGGCGAGCCTCGGCAGGTGCGGCAGCGAGAGTGCGCCGAGCCCGGCATAGAGATCGACCAGCCGGGCCCCCTCCGGTACCCAGCGGTCGACGGCCGCTGCGAGCGCCCGCTCGCCCTCCTCCGTCGCCTGCAGGAAGGCACCGGGCGGCGGCTCCACGGCGATCGCTCCGAGCGACAGGCGGGGCGGCCGGCGGACGGTCACGGGCTCGACCGGCCCGCCCGGAGCGCCGAGCGCGAGCCGGGCGAGGTCGAGCCCCCGGGCGAGAGCGGCGAGCCGCTCGCGATCGGCGATGCCGGCGGTGCCTTCGACCAGGAGCAGGAGGTCGACCCCGGCCTCGAACCGGGTCGCCACGACCTCGCCCGCACCGGCCCGGCGGACGAGGTCGAGCTCGCCGAGCGCTCCGGCGAGCGGCACGAGGAGCGCCTCGAGCTCCGGCCTGGCGATCGGGCAACGGCGGACGGGTTCGATCGCCCGACTCGCGCGCACCCGAAAGCCGAGCCGGGCGGTGCCGCCCCGGCCGGCCGCGAAGGCGAGGCGCAGCCTACGGCGCGAGCCCGGTGGCGAGGCGGCGGTCGGCAGGAGCTCCGCCGGCTCGAGCCCCAGCCGGGCGAGCGGCTCCAGGATTCGCGCGCGCTTGAACGCGGCGTAGGCGGCGGCATCCAGATGCTGCAGGGCACAACCGCCGCAGCGCCCGAAATGCGGGCAGGGGGGCGAGGGCCGGGGCGGGCCGGAGAGGCGCTCGAGCGGCCGCGCCCGCTGCTCGCCGGGCAGGATCCGCACCCGCCAGCGCTCGGCGGGCAGGGCGAACGGTACGTAAAAGGTGGCATCCCCGAGCCGGGCGATCCCGTCGCCCGCGGCACCGAGGCGCTCGATCACGACCTCCCGCTCGACGGCGCCGGCGAGGTCCGCCGCACGACCCGTTCGGGCCGCCGGCCGTCGCCCGGAGCGCGGCACGGCTCGCCCTCAAGGCTTCTCGGGCACGATCCGCAAGAGCGCGCGGCGCGTGCCGGTTGCGGCGTCGATCACGGCGAGATAGTCCTGCCCGCCCGGTGTGCGCAGCAGAAGGACGATGCGGTCCTGCTCGCTCACCAGATCGAGGATCGCCGCACCCGCGGGCAGCGGCAGGTCGGCCAGGACCGGTGGCGGCGGCGTCGCGGTCGCCGGCGCCGGGGAGGCGGGCGTCGGCGCCGCGGCAGGGGCGGCGGATGCCGGTGCGTCGCGACCGACACCCGTGGCGAGCAGCCAGAGGAGCGTGCCGCTGCCGGCGAGGATGACGACGGCCGCGACGATCACGAAGACCTTGAGTGCGCGGACCCACGGATCGGCGACCATGAGGAGCTCCGGGGAAGGCGGCCGGCGCGGCGACCGCGGCTTCGCCGAGCGCCGCTTGGAGGGTGTCGCGGGATGAGCAACGGCGACCGGCTCGAGCGGCTCGAGATCCGCGAGGAAGAGGCCGGCGAGCGGCTCGACCGGCTGCTCGGCCGACGGCTCGCGGATCTCTCCCGCTCGCGCATCAAGGCCCTCGTGCTCGAGGGGCGGGTCACGCGCGCCGGCCGGCTGTTAGCCGAGCCGGGCTGGCGGGTAAAGCCCGGCCCGCCCATCGAGGTGCGGATCCCCGCACCGGTCGAGGCGCGGCCGCGGCCGGAAGCGGCCCCGCTCGAGATCCTCTTCGAGGACGAGAATCTCCTGGTGATCGTCAAGCCGGCGGGGCAGGTCGTCCATCCGGCACCCGGCCACGGCGAGGGCACGCTCGTCAACGCGCTCCTCGCCCATTGCGGGGCGAGCCTCTCCGGCATCGGCGGGGTGCGTCGGCCCGGCATCGTGCACCGGCTCGACCGCGACGTCTCGGGCGTGCTGGTGGTCGCCAAGCACGATCGCGCACATCAGGGGCTGGCGGCCCAGTTCACCCTTCACAGCATCGAGCGGGTCTACGAGGCGGTGGTGTTCGGCGTGCCGGCAGCCGCCTCCGGCCGGATCGACCGGCCGATCGGCCGCGACCCCCGCAACCGGCTCAAGATGGCGGTGGTCGAGGGCGGCAAGCGGGCGGTCACCCGCTACCGGCTCCTCGAGGCCGCGGGTCTCGATGCGGCTCGCCTCGAACTCGAGCTCGAGACCGGCCGGACCCACCAGATCCGCGTCCATCTCGCGAGCCTGGGTCATCCGATCCTGGGCGACCGGCTCTACGGACCGCGCCCGCCGGCCCGGCTGCCGCCCGCGGCGCGCAGTCGCATCGCTCGGCTGGACCGCTTGGCGCTCCACGCCAGGGTGTTGGGCTTCGTCCATCCGGTGAGCGGCGAGCGGCTGCGCTTCGAAGCGCCGGTGCCGTCACTCTTCGGCGAGTTGCTTGCGCTCCTGCGCACCTAGGCTAAGCTGTCGCGGGACCTCGAGGCGCGGCCCGGTGGC
>DAIOUO010000153.1:0-8129 GCA_036759485.1 Geminicoccaceae bacterium
CTTGGCGACGAGCCCGAGCCGCTCGGAGCCGAGCTCGAGCGAGCGGACGGTGAACGGGGGTGCTTCGGCCTCGAGCTCCTGGGCTCCGGGCATCGGGCGCGGGCCGGATTCGGTCCGGGCGTGGCGGACGCGGCCCTCGACCGTATCCGCCGTGTCGGCCCATTCCTGCTGGACCCACATGAGGTAGGCGAGGCGCGGGCAATAGACGAACTCGTTGATCATCCGCGCCGGCAGAGGCGGCACGTCGTCCGGGAGCGGCGGTGCCGGCAGCGGCAATTCGGGCTGATCGGCCATGCGGGTCCCTCCGTGTCCCGCGCACCCGACCGGCGCTTGCCTCGATCGTCGACCTTCAGTAGAGAGAATGGCGATTTCGTGCGCAAGCCACCGGCCGGCAGGCGGCGACGGCGCGGTTCGGATTGTTCGGGGGAGGCGTCGATGATCGAGCTGGATCGATTGTCTGCGGTGGTCGCCGAGGACGCCGCGATCCGGCGGCGACAAATTCTCCAGCCCGTGGGCGGCAAGGGCGACAAGATCTTCCCGCCGACCTATCCGGCGGAGCGGAACAATCCGCCGCGGCACGTCTACGAGAAGCGCAAGATCGACGGTCGCGACGTGTGGTGCGTGCTGGTCGACAGCGTGGCGAGCCAGGCCAACCGCATGGAGGAAGCGCTCCAGGCGGCGATCGCCGAAGACGTGCCGATCCCGCATCTCTACGTCGACTTCGCCGGCAAGGGGATCGCGGGCGTCGAGCGGATCACCTCGCTCGAAGCGCCGCATCGGGTCTACGATGCGATTTTGCGCGACAGCCTGCTCGACGGTCGGCCGTTCATGTCGAGCGACCTCGGGAAGAGGTTGGCGGGGGCGAAGCCGCAGGAAGCCACGGCGCTCCTCGAGGTGGCCCCCACGGCACTCCTGTTCGGCTCCTGGCACTCGACGGGCCAGGGCGGCGGGCTCGGAGCCAAGTTCGCGCGTTGCCTCGTCTCCGAGATCGTGGCCGTCGACGTGCCGGTCGAGGAGATCGTGAACGGTCGGACCGGTGCGGTCGAGCCGCGGACCCTCGGCCGGCGGGTCGGTAGCCGGATCGATCCCTTGGGAATTCTCCGGGCCGTCGAGATCTACAAGGGCAGCGATGGCTGGGACGTCGACGAGACGAAGGTGGGAGCAGGTGCAAAGAAAGTCCGGCCGTCCGAGGTGAACCACGGCAACATCGCACCGTCGGTGCAGCCTCTGGGCATCACCTGCGATCACCTCGACCATACCTTCGTTCTGAGCTGTGCAGGTCTGCGGCGGGTCGGATTCGGGGGCGGCGCGCGCGACGAGGCCGGCCGTACGCTGCTCGCGGCCCTCGGGCTGCTCGCGGTCACGGAACAGGACGCGCGCGGCTATGCGCTGCGCTCGCGCTGCGATCTGGTCTGCGAGGGTGCGGCACCGTTCGAGATCGTGCGGCGGGACGGCTCTACCGAGCCGATCGCGGTGACCCGCGAGGCGGCGCGGTCGCTCTATCGGGAGGCCTTCGCGAAGGCGAAAGAGGCCGGCCTCGGTCTCTGCGAACGACCGATCCGACTCGAGCCGCAAGAGAAGCTCGTCGCGATCGTCAAGAAGAGCCAGGAGCTCGCGCTCGCCGGCAAGGGCGGCGAGGCGGAGGCCGAGGAGGACTGAGCGCCGTGGCGCTCGTCTTCGAGGTCGAGTTCCTGGCCGGCTTCTGCGCCGCGGCGACCGGGCCCGACAACGAGACGGCGGAATGGCCGATCGAGGGCGATCGGCTGTTCTCCGCCCTGGTCGCGAGCTGGGGGGCGCGCGGCCGCCGGCCGGAGGAGGCAGAGGCGCTGCGCTGGCTCGAACGGCAGCCGGCGCCGCGGGTGCGGGCGAGTGAATGGGCGCAGCGATCGAGCGAGACCTTCTTCGTGCCGCCGAACGATCCGAGGGTCGACCGCGGCAAGAAGGCGGCCGACGTCTTTCCGGCGCTGCGGAAGCGTCAACCCCGGCGGTTCGCGGTGGCATGCCCCGAGGACCCGATCGTCCGGTACAGCTGGAGGGAAGAGCCCGAGCCGGCCGTGCTCGGGGCACTCGATCGGCTCGCCCGTGACACCGCCTATCTGGGTGCCTCGCGCAGCCTCGTCCGCTGTCGGTTCCACCAGGGCGAGGAGGACGGCGCCGAGCCTGTCGGGCGATGGGTCTATCCCGGTCGGCTCGACGAGCTCGTGCGCCGCTTCGAAGAAAAACGGCGGCCGCTGCCGGGAGTCCCGGTCCTCGTCCGTCGCGCGAGGGCGGCGGACCCGCCGCCGCGTGCGGGCGTGTTCGCCGATCGCTGGCTGGTCTTCGAGCATCTCGACGGCGAGATGCCGGCGCTGCTGGCCTGTGCGCTCGTGGCGCGTGCGATCCGCGACGCGATCCTGAGCGGCTACCGGCGAGAGGGGCTGGGTGATCGGATCCCGGAGGTCGTGAGCGGCCACGCCCCCGATGGCGGGCCGGCTCGCACGGCGCATCTGGCGATCGTGCCTCTGGCCTTCGTGGGCTTTCCGTTTGCCGATGGCCGCGTGCTCGGCTACGCGCTGGTCCCACCGCGCGACAGCGGGCTCCTCGGGGACGAGACGTTTCGACGAGTGCTGCGTCGGCTGGCCCCGATCGACGACGAGCGGGGGCATCGCGTCCTCACCATCGCGACCCCGGCCGGCACGGAGGCCGGGCGGGCGTTTCGGATCGAGCTCGCCCCGCGTTCGGAGGGAGCCGGCCGGCGCTCGCTCGATCCCGGGCTCTACACCCGGCCGGCGCGACGGTTCGCGAGCGTGACGCCGATCGTCCTCGACCGCCATCTCAAGGAGCGTGGTGCCGCGCGGATCGACGAGATCGCCGAACAGCTCCGGCTCGCTTGCGAGCGGATCGGTTTGCCGCGACCGAGCGCGGTCGTACCGAACCGGCACAGCGCGCTCGAGGGGGCCGCCTCGGTACGGCTCGAGGGGGCACCCGCTTGGACCCGCTGGCGGTTGCCGGACGAGCTCGCGAGCCGGCAACTCGTCCACGCCGTGCTCGACTTCGCCGAACCGGTGCGAGGCCCCGTCCTGCTCGGGGCCGGCCGCTTCTGCGGCCTCGGTCTCATGCGGCCCGTGCCGTGAGCGCAGCCCTCTCCGCGGCCGACTTCCCCGCGTTCTTCCGAGAGGTCCACGGCGTCGAGCCGTTTCCCTGGCAGCGGCGGCTGCTCGAGCGGCTCGATGCCGGGGAAGGCTGGCCCGCGCTCGTCGACCTGCCGACCGGGACCGGCAAGACCGCGGTCCTCGACATCGCGGTCTTCCACTTGGCGCTCGAGGCGGCGCGCGGCGAGCGGCGGCAGGCACCGGTGCGGATCGCCTTCGTGGTCGACCGCCGGCTCGTCGTGGACCACACCTTCGAGCGGGCGCAGCGGCTCGCCTGCGCGCTCGCTTCGGCCGCGCCCGGAACGGTCGTCGCGCGGGTGGCCGACGCCCTGCGGCGGCTCGCGGGCGACGGCCCACCGCTTCTCGTGCGGCGGCTGCGCGGCGGGCTGCCGCGCGAGGAGGACTGGGCACGGACGCCCGTCCAGCCGACGATCCTCTGCTCCACGGTCGACCAGGTCGGCTCGCGGCTTCTCTTCCGTGGCTACGGTGTGTCGGACTCGATGAAGCCGATCCACGCCGGGCTGTTGGGCTCCGACTGCCTGATCCTGCTCGACGAGGCGCATCTCGCCGAACCGTTCCGACAGACCCTGACGTGGGTCGCTCGCTATCGGGCACCGCCCGGCAGTGACGGAGCGGTCGCTGCGCCCTGGGCGTTCGTCACCCTCACGGCGACGGCGGGTCGGCAGGAGCCCGAGGATCGGGTCTTCCGCCTGGAGCGAGAGGATCGCGAGCACCCCGTGCTCGCTCGCCGCCTCGCTGCCGCCAAGCCGGCCCGTCTCGTGCCGTTGGGCAAGGCGGGAGACGGAACAGAAGAGAGCGGGACCGATCGGGACGCGCTCGAGGCGCGCGCGAAGGCGGCAGTCGCCGCCGTGCGCGAAGCGCTCGATTGGTTCCGAAAGCGCGGCCACGCGGCACCGGCGATCGGTGTGGTGGTCAACCGGGTCGCGCGAGCCCGTCGGAGCTTCGAGGCGGTTCGGGAGGCGTGGCCGGAAGAGGAGCTCGACGCTCTCTTGTTGATCGGCCCGCAGCGGCAGGTCGAGCGCGACCGGATCACCGAGCGGCTCGCTCCGATCCGGACCGGCGCGGACCGCAGCCTGGCGCGACCGCTCGTGATCGTCTCGACCCAGGGGATCGAAGCGGGGGTGGATATCGACCTCGACGGGCTGATCAGCGAGCTCGCGCCGATCGACTCGCTACGCCAACGGTTCGGGCGGCTGAACCGCGACGGCCGAAAGATCGAGGCCTTCGCTCGGATCCTCGTCCGTCCCGCCGATCTCGCGAAAAGGATCGACGATCCGATCTACGGCGCGAGCCTGCGCGAGGCCTGGGCCTTTCTCCGGGAACTCGCAGCTCGAGGAGATCGCAAAGGAGATCGCGAGACGGTCGATTTCGCGATCGACGGCTTCCCTTCGCAGATCGACGTAAAAACCCTGGCCCCGAAGCCGGACGCTCCGGTTCTGTTGCCCGCTCATCTCGATCTCCTCGCCTCCACGGCACCCGTGCCGACGCCCGATCCGCCGGTGGCGCTCTTCCTCCACGGACGGGGGCGCGAGCCCGACAGCGTGAGCCTGGTCTGGCGCGGCGATCTCGCGGAAGCGGCGCTCGACGACGTGGCCGTCCGCCGCCTGCTCGGCCTCGTGCCGCCGCGTTCGGGCGAGGCGATCGAGCTGCCGCTGTGGGCGGTGCGCGCGTGGCTCGGTTCGGCGATCGGAAGGCACGAACAGCTGGCAGACGTCCCCTCTGCCGCACCCGAGCGGGGGAACGGCGAAGGGCGGGCGGAGCAGCGCCGCGTCGTGCGGTGGCGTGGCGAGAGCGAGGACACCTGCTGGGTCGAATGGCGAGACATCCGTCCGGGCGACACGGTCGTCGTCCCGTCGGCCTTCGGCGGGCTCGATGCCTGGGGATGGAACCCGGCTTCGCCGGAACCCGTTGCCGACGTCGCCAGGGAAGCCTCCGAGCCCTTCGCTGGACGGCGTTTCGTCGTCCGTCTCGCGCCGGGCCTGATCGGACCCGCGGTCGATGCCGAGCGGCTCGCGGCGTTGCTCGCCGAGTACGAGACCGCGAACTGGCGCGACCTTCGTGCGGCGCTCGTCGAGCTGCCGCTTCCCGAGGCGATGCGCGAAGACCTCGAAAAGCTCGATCGGGCGCGCGGCGGTCGCGTCGAGATCGACCTCGAGCTCTACGGTCGGGACGCGGAGGGGCGTCCGCGGGGTGTGCTCTTCGTGGCCTGGCGAGGACTCGCGGATGCCACCCGTTCGGGCGAGGAAGCCTCGAGCGAGGACGATCTCACCGCCTCCCTCCTCGGGGTGCCGGTCGAACTCGAGCGCCATTTGCGCGACGTCGCCGATCGCACGGCCGCCTGGGCGAAGGCGCTCGGGCTCGCGAGCCACCTCGCCCGCGATCTCGAGCTTTCCGGACTTCTGCACGACCTCGGCAAGGTCGATCCGCGGTTCCAGGCTTGGCTGCGCGAGGACGATCCGCTCGGAATCGAGCTCGACGAGCTCGCTCCGCTCGCCAAAGCGGGGCGTCGGCTCGGCCATCCGGCCGCCGCGGCGGGCTTGCCCGAACGGTGGCGGCACGAGGCGCTTTCGGTTCGCCTCGCGCTCGCGCATCCGCGCTTGGCGGAGGCCGCCGACCCCGCGCTCGTGCTCTGGCTGATCGGCACGCATCACGGGCACGGCCGCCCCTTCTTCCCGCACGCCGATCGGGCCGACGGGTACCACCGTCGATTGCCCTCGGTGCACGGTTCGCCGTCCGAGCTCGGCCCCGGTCACGGACCCCAGGCGCTCGGTTTCGACTGGCACGCCCGCGATTGGCCCGGGCTCTTCGCCGAGCTCCGGGACCGGTACGGTGTGTGGAAGCTCGCACACCTCGAGGCGATCCTTCGGCTCGCCGATCACCGGGCCTCGGAGGCCGAGGTACGCGAGGAGGACGGATGATCCAGCCCGCTTCGAGTTTTCGGCTGGAGGGGTTCGAACCCGACAATCTCCTGGCCTTTCTCGCCCTCCTCGGGTCGCTGCGAGCACTGGAGGAAGCGGAGCGCGGTCTCTGCGAAGACGCGCGATGGTGGCCGCGGGCGTCGTGGGACGTCGACCAGCCACCCTGGCGGCCGCGCCTGCACCTTCGACGGGCGGTGGGGAGGACGGAGCTCGTCGACCGGGTCGAGGCGGGGATCGCGGCGTTTCGAGCGGCTCTCGATTTCGAGGGTCGCAAAATGCCGGACTTCGCGCCGAACGAGTACCGGGCGCTCGCGACCGCGGCGGTGGAGCGGACGGATGGGCGGTTACGGCTCGATGCCTTGGCCGCGCTGGGGACCGATCAGGCCCTCGACGAAGGAGCCACAGCCGCCACGCCACTCTGTCTGATGAGCGGTCAGGGCCATCAGTTCTTTCTCCAGCGCCTGGCTACGGTTCCCTTCGCATCCTCAGCGGACGAGCCGGGGACGAGCCAAGCGCGCGACAACCGGCCCGGTGATCTGGAGTGCGCGCTTTTCGGCGTCTGGGAACGGAAGGATGTCGGCAGTAACGTGAGCTTCCGCTGGGATCCGGAGGAGGCGGCGCGCCAGGCGCTCATGGCCGGCGATCCGACCGACAGGGTGTTCAGACTCGGTACCGAGAAAGGGGCGAACAGACTCGCGGCGATCGGCCTTACCGTCCTGCCCGTCGTCGCCGGGGCGCAGGACCGCGCCCTCGTTCCTGGTTTTCGGGTCCAGGACGACGGCCCGGCGTTCCACTGGCCGATCTGGGGCGAGCCGGCATCGCTCGCCGCGATCCGTGCCCTGCTGGCGGACCTCGCGATCGCCGAGCCCGGGGGCCTGGCTCGGTTCGGTGTCGAGACGGTGATGCGCGCCCCGATCGAAGCGATCGGGAAGTTCAAGAACGTCGGCAGGGCGCGACCGCTGTTACGCGATGGGCGCGATTAGGCTCGGTCCGGCGGAGGCTCGCGAGCCGTCCGAAAGCAGCGAGACGCTCGATCTTTCGTGTCGCGATTTGATTGACGTTGTAGGTTGATGAACCCATCTTCTGCCCATGATCCCAGCCCGGGAGCGTGGGCCATAGCGGTCGGGGCGGTGCGGGCGAGGACTGCGGCGCAGCGGGAAGCCTCGCGGCGGAACGGCGCCAAATCGAAGGGGCCAGTCGGCACCGAGGGCAAGTTCCGCGCCTCGAAGAACGCGCTCGAGCACGGCCTCTGGGCTGCCGTTCATCTCGTCGTCCCAGGCGAGGATCCAGCGGCACTCGCCGCCCTGCGGGCCGCCTTCGCCGCCGAGTATGCACCCGAAGGCATCCTCGCCGCCTGCCTCGCCGATCGCCTGGCGCTCGCCTTCTGGAAGCTCGCCCGCGGCGGCTCACGTGTTCCCCGCACGCGCGGGGATCGGTGCCGATTGCGGCCGGAGCTCGGGCGCAGTTGACGAGATAGGCTATAATACCTATAATCAGACCAACAACCTTTCCGCGGAGTTCCCGCCATGCCCACGACCGAGCGGCCCGCCGGCCGTCCCCGCAGCGAGGCGCAGCGGGCGGCGTCGCGGATCAACGGTGCGCGCTCGCGCGGGCCGGTCACGGCCGCCGGCAAGGCACGCTCCTCGAGGAACGCGCTGCGCCACGGGCTCTCGGCGACCGTGCATCTGGTGGCGCCGGGGGAGGATCCGGCGGCCCTCGAGGACCTGCGGAACGGGCTCGCGGCCGAGCTCGGGGCGGCCGGGCCGCTCGCCGACTGCCTCGTCGAGCGGCTCGCTGCGACCTTGTGGAAGCTCGCCCGCTGCGACCGGCTCGAGACCTCGCTGTACGGGCTGGCACCACGGCCGGCGCCGGGCTGCCTCGACCCCGAGCCGGGCCTGCCGGCCGCGCTCACCCGAATCCCCGAGCTCGCTCTGCTCGAGCGCCGCGAGGGGCGACTGGAGCGGGTCCTGCTGCGCCTCCTGCGCGAGCTCAGGGCACCGGCCGGGCGGCCGCCGGGCCGGTGGCGGCCCGAGGGCACGGGCGAACCGGCGGCCGGGCC
>DAIOUO010000154.1:0-8102 GCA_036759485.1 Geminicoccaceae bacterium
CGCTCGACCCGAGCGCGAGCGCGATGGCTCCTGCGAGAGCGAACTCAAGCCGCCGCACGGGCCGTCTCCTCGCCTTCGAGGCCGAGCTCGGCATCGGTCAGGTAGCAGCCGGGGTCTTCGGCGAACGGATCGCCGTAGGTGCGCAGCGCCCGGATCCGGGTGTTGCCGCCGCAGATCGCGAATTGCGGGCAGCGCCCGCAGCGCCCCGAGATCGCCCGCGGCCGGCGCCTCAGGCCCGCGAGGATCGGGTCGGAGAGATCCCGCCAGATCCTCGAGAAGGGCCGCTCTTTCACGTTGCCGAGGCTGTGGTGCCACCAGAAGGTGTCGGGGTGGACGTTGCCGAGATTGTCGATGTTGGCGATCGTCACGCCGCTCGCATTGCCGCCCCAGGCCTCGAGATGCGCGCGTAGATGCGCGGCCTTCTCGGGCAACCGCCGCTCGACCCAGCGCAGCAAGTAGACGCCGTCGGCGTCGTTGTTGCCGGTTACGAACTCGCTGCCCCGGCCCTCCCGCAGGTGCCGCCACGCCCGCTCGATCAGTGCGTCCATGACGGTGCGCGTCGTGGCATGGGCGGCGTCGTCCTTCCGGTAGCGCCGGCCACGGCCGGAATAGACCAGGTGGGAGAGGTAGAATTTGTCGATCCGCTCCTCCTCCATGAGGTCGAGGAGTGGGGTGAAGCTCTCGACGTTGCGTTCGGTGAGGGTGAAGCGCAGGCCGACCTTGACCCCGCGATCGCGCAGAAGCCGCATGCCGGCGAGCGAGCGGGCGTAAGCGCCCTCCTGGCGGCGGAAACGATCGTGCACCGCGCCGATGCCGTCGAGGCTCACGCCGACATAATCGTAGCCCACCTCCGCGATCCGATCGGCGATCCGTTCGTCGATCAGGGCACCGTTGCTCGAGAGGCCGAGATAGAAGCCCAGGGCCTTGGCGTGCCTCGAGATCTCGAAGAGGTCGGGGCGCAGGAGCGGTTCGCCGCCCGAGAGGATCAGCACCGGTACGCCGAAGGCCCGCAGATCCTCCATGACGACGAGGATCTCGCCGGTCGAGAGCTCGCCCGGGAAGTCGACGTCCGCCGAGAGCGCATAGCAGTGGATGCAATTGAGGTTGCAGCGGCGGATCAGGTTCCAGATCACGACCGGGCCGCTCGGCTCCCGCCGGCGCGCGGGCGTCGGCCGGACGAGCTCCTCGAGGAAGCGGCTCAGGCGGAACATGGTCGCTACTCCCTCGGCTCCACGGCCGGTGCGAGGCGCAGCCCGGTCTTCTTGAGGATCCGGGTGCTGTAGAGCACGTCCGAAGCGCGGCACGCGGCACCGAGCAGCGCTGCGATCTCGGAGCGTCGGGCCTCCGTCTCCGCCCGGCTCCGGCCGTGCACCATGGCGAAGAGGTTGTAGGGCCAGTCGGGCGGGTGCCGCGGCCGCCGGTAACAGTGGGTCACGAACGGTAGAGCACCCACGAGCCGGCCCAGGCGGCTCACCTCGCGGTCCTCTACGTCCCAAACCGTCATGGCATTCGCGAGAAAGCCCAGCCGGTAATGGTTCGGCACGGCTGCGATCCGCCGGACGATCCCGGCCGCCTGCAGTCGCCGCAGCCGCGCCAACACCTCGGCCTCCTCGAGCCCGAGCCTGCGGGCGAGGTCGGCGAAGGGGGTGGCCGTGAGCGGCAGCCCGTCCTGGCTCGCCACGAGGATCCGCCGGTCGATCGGATCGAGCATCGGCGGCACCCTCAGACCGGCAGGGCGAGCTCGAGGCGGTACTCCTCGAGCTTGGGCAGGTTCAGGACCGGCAGACCCGTTCGGGCCTCGATCGCCGCCACGACCTCGGCGAGCCGCTCCGGCCGCTCGACCGCCAGCACGAACCACATGTCGAGCCGGTGCTCGCGCGCGTAATTGTGGGCGACCTCGGGCATCGCCTCGAGCAGGCGGGCGACCTCCTCGAACCGCTCGGCCGGAACCGCCATGGCGCAGAGCGTGACCGCCCCGCCGAGCTTCTCGGCATCGAGCATCGGCGCGAAGCGACCGACGACCCCGCTCTCGACGAGCCGCGCGAGCCGCGCCACGACCGCCTCCTCGGTGGTCTCGAGAATCGTCGCGAGCTCGGCGAAGGGCCGTTCGACGATCGCCACGCCACGCTGCAGGCTCTCTACGATCGCCCGGTCGATCGGGTCGAGATGGCCGCTCCTCACGGCACCACCTCCCCGCGCTGCGGCGCACCGCGAGCGTAGCGCGCGGCGCGCTGGACGAAGCGACGGCACGAGAAGAGGACCGCGCGCGGCGCCGTCTCGAGGCCGGTGCGCATCAAGATCGCGTGCACCTGGCGCAGCGTCTCGAGCCGCTCGCGGCCGTGGACCATGCAGAAGAGATTGTAGGGCCAGAGAGGCGGGCGACGCGGCCGGGCGTAACAGAGGCTCACCAAAGGCTCGCGCGCGAGCCGCCCGCCCAGAGCCGAGACCGCCTCGTCCGGAACGTCGAGCACGAGCATGGCGTTGGCCCGGTAGCCGAGTTCCCGGTGGCGAACGATCAGGCCCATCCGGTTGATCACCCCGGCGGTCCGCAGGGCCTCGAGCCGGGCGAGGACCTCCTCCTCGGCGAGGCCGACCCGTTCCGCGAGGGCAGCGAACGGCCGGGACACCAGCGGCAGGCCCTCTTCGAGGGCAGCCAGGAGGCGGCGATCGGACGGGCTCAGCTCCATGACAGCGGGAATCCGAGATCGAGCTTGAAGGGCCGCTCGAGGGGCAGGTCGAGCACCGGCAGGCCGGTCCGGGCCTCGATCTTCGCCAGCACGCGCTCGACCTCGGCACGGCTCGCCGCGGTGACGACGAACCAGAGGTTGAAGCGGTGCTCGCGCTCGTAATTGTGGTCGACCTCCGGGAAGGCGCTCACGAGGGCCGCCACGTCCCCGAGCCGTTCCTTCGGCACCGCCATGGCCGCGAGCGTGCTCGCCCCGACCCGGTTCGGGGCGAGGGTGACGCCCACGCGCGCGAGCACGCCCGCCGCCTGCAGCCCGGCCAGGGCCGCGATGACCTCGGCCTCGCTCGCGCCCACGGCCTCGGCCATCGCCGCGTAGGGCCGCGGCACGAGCGGCAATTCGCGCTGAAAGCGCTCGAGCAGTGCCCGCTGCAGGGCGGTCGCCCGGAACGGCGCGGGCTCGGAAGCGGTGGCACCCATCGCTCAGCTCCCGATCCGGTGCGCTCGCGCGGTCGAGAAGACGCCCGAGGGCTTGTCGGCCGGCAGGCTCGCGAGCGGCTCCTTGCGCCGGCTGTCCAGGACCACTACCCGGTCGTCGTCGCGCGCCGAGAGCCAGACCCGCTCACCGCGCGGGGTGAACTCGAGGTGCAGCACGGCGCGGCCGGGCGTCAGCGTGGCGGCGACCGCGAGGCGCTCGAGGTCGAGGACCTGAACCGCGCCGTTCTTCGGATGGGCGAAGCTCACCCAGGCCTCGCGCCCGTCCGGCCGGACCACGACGAAGACCGGCTGGCCGAGCAGCGGGATCCGGCCGACCTCGCGCCAGCTCCGCCGGTCGACCACCAGGACCTCGTGCCGGCCGACGGCGGGCAGGAGCAGATGCTCGCCGGCGGTACCCCAGCCCTCGAGGTGCGGCATCTTGTACACCGGCAAGGGTTCCTCGCCCCGGCCGTAGCCGTCGAGGATGCGCTTGGGGCCCATCTCGGGGTGCCAGAGGTCGAGAAGGACGAGGCCGTCCTCGCCGAAGAGGCCCGCCACGTAGAAGCGGCCGTCGGGGGTGACGTTGGCATCGTAGGGCAGGCTGCCGATGCCCGGGAACTTCGTGATCCGCGGGCCCGCCGGATCGGCGGGATCGAGCAGCCAGATCTCGCCCGAATCCCAGAGGGTGAAGGCGAAGCCGTTGTCGGCCGTATCGACGAGGCCCACGACCTTCGAGCGCTTGCCGTCCGCGCCCACCGCCGGGACCTCGAGCAGCGGTGCGAGCGTGGCGGCATCGAAGAGGCGCACGCCACCGGGCTCGTAATTGGCCACTGCGACGATCCGCCCGTCCTGGGCGATCGCCCCGCCGATCGCGTTCCCGGCCTGGACCAGCCGGGCGACCAGGCGGCGCTCCAGGAGATCGACCTTGGAGAGCCCGCCGTCCCGACCGAAGACGAAGGCGAAGCGGGCATCGCGCGAGAAGACGAGCGAGGCGTGGGAGAGATCGCCCAGGCCTTCGACGCGGCCGAGGATCGTGTTGCCCGTGCTCTCGGCGATCAGGACCGAGCCGCGGGCACGCTCGACGATCACGAAGAGATCGCCCGTGCCGCGGAACTCGGGGCAGTCGGCCGCTGCGGGCCGCCTCGGCAGCAGCGGGGTCACGAGGCCGAGCGCGAGCGCCGTACGCCGTCTCATGGCACCCTCCCCTCGACCAGGAGATCGACCAGATAGCGGACCTCGGCCTCGGCCAGTTCGTGCTTCCAGGGCGGCATGGGCGTGCCCGGTCGGCCCTCGAGCACGGTCGCGACCAGCGCCGCGCGGTCCTTCTCGGCGAGGCTTTCGGGCAGGAGCGGCGGCCCGAGCCCGCCCTTCATGGTGAGCCCGTGGCAGGAGCCGCAATCGTGTCGAAGGAGATGAACGAGCTCGGCCCGACGCGCCGGTGGCGGGCTCGGGTCGGAGGCGGCCGGCTCGCCCGGCCGGCCGGGGGACGCGAGCAGCAGGAGGAGGAGCGTGGCGGCCGCCGCGCGCTCAGGCATGGCCCAAGACCTCGAGACGGGCGAGGCCGGCAGCCGGCGGTGTCGCCTCGAGCGGCAGGGTCAGGGCCTCGACCACCCGGCCGATCACGAAGAGCGTGGGCGAGCCGAGCCGGGCGGCGCGCGCCGCCTCGCCGATCGCAGCGAGCGGTGCCCGCACGACCCGCTCGCGCGCGGTGGTGCCTTCGGCGATCGCCGCCGCCGGGGTGGCGGGCGAGAGGCCGGCTCCGATCAGCCGCGCGGCGATCCTGTCGATCTGCGCGAGCCCCATGTACACGACGAGCGTGGTCTCGGGGTCGGCGAGGCCCGGCCAGTCGAGCTCGAGCGGCTCGTCCTCCCGGCAATGGCCGGTGACGAACCGCACGCCGGTGGCGAGCCCGCGATGGGTGAGCGGGATCAGAGCGGAGGCGGCGCACCCCGAGGCCGCGGTGATCCCCGGGACCACCTCGACCGCGATCCCGTGCCGCAAGAGGAAGAGCGCTTCTTCGCCGCCGCGGCCGAAGACGAAGGGATCGCCGCCCTTGAGGCGGACCACGACCCGGTCGGGGGCGGCGAGTTCCAGGAGGAGCCGGTTGATTTCCTCCTGGCGCAGCGCGTGCCGGCCCGGAGCCTTGCCGACGTCGATGCGGCGGGCGCGCGGCTGGATCAGGGCGAGTACGCCTTCGCCCACGAGCCGGTCGTGCACGACGACGTCGGCGAGCTGGAGGAGGCGTGCCGCCTTGAGCGTGAGGAGCTCCGGGTCACCCGGCCCGGCTCCGACCAGATGGACCGTCGGTGGCTGCATCGATCGCATCCCGAAATCGCCGACAGCGCGGCCCGGGCGGGGGCGCCGCCCGGGCCTTCCCGCTCGGGATCAATAGATGTCCTTGCGGGTGTTCATCACGTTGAACTTGCCGGTGGGTGTGACGATCACCGGGTCCTTGATCACCTTCTTGAGCTTCCTCGTCTTGTCGTCGACCACGACGATGGCACTGTCTTGGTTCTTGGCGTTCCAGACCGAGAACCAGATCTCCGTGCCGTCCTTGTTGTACTCGCCCTGGACGACCCGCCGCATGCCCTGGGCGATGCCCGACCAGTCGCCGATCGGCAGGATCTCGGCCGGCTTGTCGAGATCGTCGAGGTCGAAGACGGCAACCGAGGAGGCGATCGCCGGATCGGGGTTCAAAGGCGTGTCGACCCAGAGATTGCGGCTCTTGGGGTGGGTCTTGATGAAGAGCGAACCGCCGCCTTGGCCGTAGAGTTTCTTGACGACCTTCCAGGCATATTGCGGATGCTTCTCGGGGTCGGTGCCGATCAGAGAGATCGTGTCGTCGCCGAGGTGCGAGGTCGCCCAGACCGGCCCCCACTCCTTGGTGACGAAATTGGCGCCGCGGCCCGGATGCGGGGTCTTGCCGCCGCTTTCGATCAGCGCGGCGAGCTTGCCCTCCTTGAGGTCGACCACCGCGATCTTGTCGCGGGCATTCGCCGCGACCAGGAAGTAACGCTTGGAGAGGTCGAAACCGCCGTCGTGGAGGAAGCGCTCGGCCTCGATCGAGGTCACCTTGAGGTTCTTGATGTCGGTGTAGTCGACCAGGTCGATGCGGCCGATCTCCTTGACGTTGACGACGAACTCCGGCCGGTGATGGGAGGCGACGATCGAGGCGACGCGCGGCTCCGGATGGTATTCCTGCGTGTCCCAGGTCATTCCCCGGGTGCTCACGATCTTCAGCGGTTCGAGTGTGTCGCCCTTCATGAGCACGTATTGCGGCGGCCAGTAGGAGCCGGCGATCGCGTAGACGTCCTCGAAGCCCGCCATCTTGCTGGTCTCGACCGAGCGGGCTTCGTAGCCGACCTTGATCTGCGCCACGGTCTGCGGCGGGTCCATGTAGAGGTCGATCAGGTTGACGAGTCCGTCTCGCCCGATCGTGAAGAGGTAGCGACCCGAAGCCGACAGCCGCGAGATGTGGACCGCATAACCGGTCTCGAAGACCGCTCGGATCTCGTAGGTGGCACCGTCGATCAACGCGACCTTGCCGGTATCGCGCAACGTCACCGAGAACAGATTGTCGATGTCGAGCTTGTTCTGCTGGGTCTTGGGCCGGGCCTCCGGCGGCACGATCACCTTCCAGGAGGCGCGCATCTCCTTCATGCCCCACTCGGGCGGAGCGACCGGCTCGTTCAACAGGTACTTGACCATGAGCTCGACCTGGGCGGGCGAGAGATCGCCCGAGGTGCCCCAGTTCGGCATCCCGGCGGGCGAGCCGTACTCGATGAAGGTCTTGAGATACTCCGCCCCTTTCTGCCGCGTGATGTCGGTGGTCAGCGGTTTGCCGGTCGCCCCCTTGCGCAACACGCCGTGGCAGCCCGCGCAACGCTGGAAATAGATCTGGTTGGCTTCCTCGAACTCGGCCTTGCTCAGGGCGGGAATGCCGGGCTTGGCACCCGGCTGGTCCAGTCCCTTCTCCTTGAGAACGTCGAGCGACGGCTCGTAGGGCGGGACCGTCGGCTTGTGCTTCTCGAGCTCGGCCGGGGACGGTGCCTGCTGCGCCCACGCCCCGCCGGCCAAGAGCAGCGCGAGCGCCACGCCCGTGCTGGCGAGCATCCGCACGCGACCGGTCGTCCTCATCGTGACCCCCCTCTGCGGGACTCCTGCTGGCGTGCGAAGCGGAGCATGACCGCCGAGCCGCGTCCTTGACGGCGGTCAAGGTCGGAGGAGCGCGGCTGCGCTGGACTGTCGGACGAGCCGATCCGCGGAGCCTCGCGCGTGGCCCGTCTCTGCCTCGCCTTCGTCCTCGCGCTGTTGCTGGTGGCGGGGGCACGCGCCCGCGAGCCCGGGCCGGAGGATTTCCGCCGTGCCTTTCCCGGAGCCGACGCCTTCGGCCCGATGGAGGGTAACCCGCCCGCCGCCACCGCCTATCGGGCCGGTCAGCCCGTGGGCTGGGTCTTCTCCTCCTGGCTCACGGTCCGCTCGACCGGCTATTCGGGTGCCCGACTCGATCTCCTCGTGGGCCTCGACCTGGCCGGGCGGATCACCGGCGCGGCGATCCTCGAGCAGAAGGAGCCGATCCTGATCACCGGTCGCGACCAACGCGACCTCGAGGCCTTTCTCGACCGCTATGTCGGCCGCGAGGTGCGCGCCCCGGTCGAGGTCGGCCGGGGAGCGGCGGCCCGCGGCGGCATCGACGCGGTGAGCGGGGCCACCATGACCTCGCTCGTCCTGCACGACGCGCTCGTCAAGTCCGCCCGCGCGGTAGCCCGCGCCAAGGGCCTCCTGGGCCCGACGGGTCGGCTCGACCGCGAGGGCTTCGCCCCCGCCTCCTGGCCCGAACTCGAGGCCCTGGGTGCGCTGGTCCGGCTCCGCCTCTCCAACCGCGAGGCGGAACTCGCCTTCGCTCGCCGCGGCATCCGCCTGTTCCCGGAGGCCATGGGCC
>DAIOUO010000155.1:0-8010 GCA_036759485.1 Geminicoccaceae bacterium
TCCCTCGGCGGCCGCGGATCATCCGCGCGGCGATCCCGGCCGGCAAGCGCACGGGCCGGTCGCCCCCTTGCACGGGCGCCGGGGCTCGACCGCCGGCCGAGCCTCCCGCGGGTCGACCGTGAGGCGGGCTCAGCCGCCCGGGAGGACGAGCACCGTGCGGGCCGGTAGGGTGGTCCGGGCGAGCAGGAGCTCCGGGCTCGAGGGCCGCTCGACGCGCCAGCCGGCCGTCTCGGCCAGGCGGAGGAAACGGCCGAGGGTCGAGGGCCCGAAATAGTGCATCGGCAGGACGAGTTGCGGGCCGATCTCCTCGATCACCTCGAGCATCTCCTCCTGGGCGATCGTGTAGGCGCCGTCGATCGGCACCATGAGCACGTCGATCTGGCCGAGCTCGCCGAGCTGCTCCTCGGTGAGCCGGTGGTGCAGATGCCCGAGGTGGGCGATGCAGAGATCGCCCACCTCGAAGACGAAGATCGAATTGGAGAGCGCCTGGTCGCCGAAGCGGCCGTGCACCGCCGTCGGGATGTTGCGGATGCGCAGATCCTCCACGACCAGGTCGTGCTCGGCCCAGCCACCGGCCGGGTTCCAGCCCCTGAGCACGTGCTCGATCCGGGGATCCGGGCGGTTCGTGTAGTGCGTGTCGTGGGCGTTGTTCATGGTCACCACGCGCGGCACGTAGGGCGGCCGGATGTAGTCGTTGTGGTCGGTGACGGCGCTCGCGCCCTCGGCTGTTTCGATCAGGAAGGTCGAATGGCCGAGGAAGGTGATCTTGACCGTCGCTCCCTCCGGCAGGGCCGCGAGCCGCACGGCGACCGGCAGGATCCGGCGCGGCGACTCGGCGACCGGAAAGCAGCCGCCGGCGAGCGCCGTGGTGGCGAGCGGCCCCAGGAACAGGGCGAGGAGCGCGACTGCGAGGCGCATGGGGGCCCTCCGCGCGGCGCGGGTGGGGGGCGTGCGATCCTGTCCGCTTCCCGCCGACCCGCGGCTCCGATAGAGCCGAGCTATGGCCCGTCCCCGCTTCGTCAAGAACCTGGGCGTGCTGGCCTTCGCCCAGGCCGTCTTCTTCATGGCCAACACGATCGTCATCAGCACGGCGCCTTTCGTGGGCCTGCAATACGCGCCCGCGCCCTGGCTCGCCACGGTGCCGCTCGGGGTCCAGTTCCTCGGCACGATGAGCGCCACCATGCCGGCCTCGCTGCTGATGCAGCGGGTCGGCCGGCGGCCGGGTCTCGTGCTCGGCATGGTGCTCGGCGTGCTCGCCGGTCTTCTGGGGGCGTTCGCCATCCGCGAGGCGAGCTTCTCGCTCTTCTGCCTCGCCGGTGTGTTCTACGGCTCCTTCTCGGCCTTCGCCCAGTATCTGCGCTTCACCGCCGCCGATGCGGCCGACGCCGCGGGCTTCCCCGACCGGACGGCGGCCCGCGGCCGCGCCATCGCCTGGGTGATGGCCGGTGGCGTGGTGGCGGCCGTGCTCGGGCCCGAGCTCGCCGACCGGACCCGCGAGCTCACCGCCCCGGTCCTCTTCGTCGGCAGCTATCTGGCGATCGCCGCGCTGGCCGGCTCGGGGCTTTTGGCCCTTCTCCTCCTGGACCTGCCGCGGCCCCCGGCCTCGGACGGGGCCGAGGGAAAGGACGCCCGGCCGCTCCGGGTCGTCGCTCGCCAGCCCGTGGCGATCGCCGCCTTCGCGGCAGCCCTCGTGGGCTATGTCACGATGAACCTGCTCATGACCGCCACACCGCTCGCGATGCTCGCCTGCGGGTTCGGCTTCGGCGACACCAAGCGGGTCATCCAATGGCACGTGCTCGGCATGTTCCTGCCGAGCTTCCTGACCGGCAGGCTGATCACCCGCTTCGGGGTCGAGCGCGTGATCCTGGGGGGTGTGGTGCTCAACCTCCTCTGTGTGGCGATCGCCGTGGCCGGCCTCGAGGTCGCCAATTTCGCGATCGCGCTCTTCCTCCTGGGTGTGGGCTGGAACTTCATGTTCGTGGGCGGCACCACGCTTCTGACCACCTGTCACGGGCCCGCCGAGAAGGCCCGGGTCCAGGGCCTCAACGATCTTCTGGTCTTCACGAGCGTGGCCGCCTCGGCCTCGCTCGCGGGCTTCGTGCAGAGCACCCTCGGCTGGCAGACCATGAACCTCTTGGCGATCCCGGGGCTCGTGCTGGTCGCGGCGTTGATCCTGCCGCGGCTGCGCCCGGGCCTCGCCGCCACGACCTCGGGCTCGCCTTCGGCCGGCAGCGGCCGCTGAGGGCGCGGGGTCAGGGCCGACCTCGGCCCGGCAGGGCGAGGCGCCGCTCGAGACGGCGGACGGCGGCCGATACGAGCAGGATCAGGACGAGATACTCGAGCACGAGCACGGTGTAGATCTCGAGCGGGCGATACTCGGCCACCACGAGCTCGTTGGCTCGTCGAGTGAGCTCCTGCATGCCGATCACCGAGACGAGCGAGCTCATCTTGAGCATGTACACGAACTGGTTGCCGAGGGCGGGCAGAATCCGACGCAGCGCCTGGGGCAGGATCACGAGCCGGTATTTGCGCCAGCCGGCGAGGCCCAGGGCTTCGGCCGCCTCGTGCTGACCGCGCTCGATCGACTGGATCCCGGCCCGGAAGATCTCGGCCTCGAAGGCCGAATCGGAGAGGGCGAGCGCGATCACCCCGGCGGCGAACACATCGACCGAGAGGCCGGTCACGATCGGCAGGCCGTAGTAGACCCACAGGATCATGACCAGGACGGGCACGGCCCGCACGAGCTCGACGAAAACCCGGTTGAGGGCGCGAAGGCGCGGTCGCTCGGAAAGTCCGGGCAGCGCCACGAGCAGGCCGAGGGTGATCGAGATCGAGATCGCGGCGGCCGAGAGCGCCACCGTCCAGACCATCCCGTCCAACAGGAACAGGAGATTGGCGCGGCCCTGGGCGGTCGTGGGTGCCACCACGTACCAGCCGAACGAAGACCCGCAGCCCCCGAGCGCGAGACAGGCGGAAAGCGCGCACACCGGCCGCCATCGCCCTCGCCGCGTTCCGCATCCCCTCATGCCCTGCCGTCCTTGTCAGCCGCCGGGGCCGCATGCCATGGATGGTGCCGTCGGGGGAGACCCGGGGCCGCCCGGCGTGCCGGACGATGGCGGAGGGAGGAGGGAGGATGCGACGGAGGTGCCTGATCCTGGCCACGGCCGGGCTCCTGCTCGCGGCGGTTTCGGCCGCGGCGGCCGAGTCCCGGCTCAAACGGATCCTCGATTCGGGGGTGCTCCGGGCCGGGACGACCGGGGACTGGAACCCGATGACGATCCGCGATCCGGCCAGCAACAGCTACAAGGGCTACGACATCGACATGCTCTCGGAGCTGGCGGCCGACCTGGGTGTGCGGATCGAATTCGTGGCGACCGACTGGAAGACGATCGTCCAGGGCATCCAAGCGGACAAATACGACATCACGGGCTCGGCCTCGCTGAGCCCGGCCCGGGCCAAGGTGGCGGGCTTCTCCGACCCCTATTTCGAGCTCGCGACCGTACCCTTGACCCTCAAGAAAAACGCCGGCCGGTTCAAAGACTGGGGCGATCTCGACCGGCCGGACGTCACGGTCGCCGCCACGCTCGGCACGGTGCAGGAGCAGCAGGTCAAGCAGTTCTTCCCGAACGCGAGGCACAAGATCGTGGAATCGCCGGCGCGCGACTTCCAGGAGGTGCTCGCCGGCAGGGCCGATGCGCACATCACCTCGAACGTCGAGGCGGCGACCCTGGTCGAGCGCTATCCGGAGATGATGGTCGTGCCGGTCGGCGCACCGCGCGCCCGCACCCCGATCGCCATGCTCCTGCCGCAGGACGACCAGGTCTGGATCAACTACGTCAACCACTGGATCCGGCTGAAGCGGGCGCGCGGCTTCTTCGACGAGCTCGCCACCAAGTGGCGCCTGCGCAACGAGTGAGCGCGACCGGCTCGGAGGGCCGCCCTCAGCTCCCGGTCGCCTCGAGCGCTTCGAGGAACCGCTCGCGCCAGCGGGCGGCGGTGTTCTCGCGCAGCACCGCCATCGCCGCCGCCCAACGCTCGCGGCGTTCGGCGAGCGGCATGGCGAGCGCCCGCTCGAGAGCTTCCGCCACCCCTTCGGTGTCGAGCGGATCGACCAGGAGCGCGCTCTCGAGCTCGTCGGCGGCACCGGCCAGTCGGGACAGGACGAGCACGCCCGGCCGCTCGGGGTCCTGGGCCGCCACGTACTCCTTGGCCACGAGGTTCATGCCGTCGCGCAGGGGCGTGACCAGCCCCACCCGGGCGAGCCGCAGATAGCCCGCCAGCACGGGTCGCGGCACGGTACGATTGACCCAGCGGATCGGCGTCCAGTCGACCTCGGCGAAGCGGGCGTTGATCCGCCCGGCGAGCTGGTCGAGCTCGCCGCGCAATGCCCGGTATTGGCGCAGCTCGCCACGCGAGATCGGGGCGATCTGCAGGAACGTGACCGTGCGCCGCCGCTGTGGCTGGCGCTCCAGGAGCTCGGCCACCGCGGCGAAGCGACCGGGCAGGCCCTTGGAGTAGTCCAGCCGGTCGACGCCGAGGATCAGGGTCCGACCGGCGAGGCTCTCGGCCAGCCTGACCGTCTCGGGGGCCGTGGCGGCGGCGACGGCGAGCCGGGCGAACCCTTCGGTGTCGATGCCGACGGGAAAAGCGTCCGCCGCGACGGTCCGCTCGCCGAGCCGAAGCCGTCCCCGCCCCGCGGGCTCGGCCCCGGCGAGCCGCTCGAGGCCCTCGGCGAAGGCCCGGCTGTCGCCGCGCGTTTGGAAGCCCACGAGGTCGTAGGCCGCCGTCTCGCGGAGCAGCCGTTGGTGATCGGGCAGCGCCCGCAGGACCTCGGGTGCCGGAAACGGAACGTGCAGGAACAGGCCGATGCGGTTGGCCGCCCCGAGCCGGCGGAGCGCCGCTGCGAGCGACAGGAAGTGATAGTCGTGGACCCAGACCAGATCGTCGGGCCGCAGGAGCTCCGCGATCGCCCGAGCGAAGGTCTCGTTGACCGCCCGATAGCCCTCGAGCTCGGCCCGGCGGAAACCGATCAGCCCGAGCCGGTAGTGGCAGAGCGGCCAGAGCGTGCCGTTGGCGAAGCCCTCGTAGAACGCTCGGTAGGCCTCCCGCTCGAGATCGAGGGTGACCCAGCCGATCCGGCCGCGGCGCACCGATCGAGGCGGCCCCGGCTCGCCGTCCACGACATCGCCGCTCCAGCCGACCCAGATCCCGCCGCGCCGGCGCAGTGCGTCCTGGAGGGCGACGACGAGTCCCCCCGCGGTGCGAGCCTCCCTGCCCGGGCTGCCGACCCGGTTCGAGACGATCACGAGCCGCGCCAAAAGGCCTCCTCCCAACTCTTCGATAGACGCATGGCGCTGGTGATCAGTCCCACCATCGAATAGGTCTGCGGGAAATTGCCCCAAGGTAGACCGGTGCGCGTGTCGATGTCTTCGGAGAGCAAGCCCAGCGAGGTGCGGGCCGCGATCATCCCCTCGAACAGAGCGCGGGCTTCCTCGCGACGGCCGATCGCGGCGAGCGCGTCGATGTACCAGAAGGTACAGACGTTGAACGAGGTCTCGGGCGGGCCGAAATCGTCTTCGGAGTCGTAGCGCAGGAGATGGTCGCCCCGGCGCAGCCGTCGGCCGATCGCCTCGACCGTCCCGGAGAAGCGCGGATCGTCGGTCGCGAGGAAGCCGATCTCGTGCAGGAGGAGGAGGCTGGCGTCGAGGCCTTCGCCGCCGAAGGTCGCAACGAAACTGCCGAGATCCGGCCGCCAGGCCTCGGCCAGGACAGCTTTCCGGATCCGCTCGGCCTCGGCGCGCCAGTGGTCGGCGCGGTCGGCGAGCCCCAGGCGCTGGGCGATCTTGCCGAGACGGTGGCAGGCCGCCCAGCACATCGCGGCCGAATGAGTGTGGACCGCGCGCCGGCCGCGATATTCCCACAGTCCCGCATCCGGCTCGAGCGCGACCCTGGCCGCGGTCTCGCCGAGCCCCTCGAGGACGCGGAACAGCAACGCGTCGCCACGGCGCGGCAGGCGGTGATCGTAGAACATCTGCGCCGCGGCGAGGACCACGCTGCCGTAAGAATCGTTCTGCCGCTGCTCGGCCGCCTGGTTGCCGATCCGCACCGGTCCCTGGCCGGCGAAGCCGCGCAGGGTCGGGACGATCCGCTCGGGCAGCGGCTCGGAAGGCAGGATCGCATAGACCGGGCGGAGCTCGGCCCCGGGCTCGAGCGCCACCACCGTGGCGATCCAGTCGAGGAACTCCTCCATGGTCCGGGTCGCACCCAGCCGATTGAGCGCCTGGACCACGAAGAAGGCGTCCCTGAGCCAGCAATAACGATAATCCCAGGTGCGGGCCGTGCCCGGCGCCTCCGGGATCGAGGTCGTGAGCGCCGCGACGATCGCGCCCGTCTCCTCGAAGCTGCACAGCTTCAAGGTGATCGCCGCGCGGATCACCGCCTCCTGCCATTCGAACGGCACCGAGAGATAGCGGGTCCACTCGCTCCAATAGTCGAGGGTGCGCTCGAGGAAATCGCGGCAGGTCCGCTCGAGCGGAGCGGCGAAGCTCTCGTCCGGGCCGAAGACGAGCCAGGCCGGCCGGGCGAGCGCGAAGGGCGCCTCCCGTTCGAGGGCGGCGATCGGCAGATCCGTCGTGACCCGGAGCGCCCCCGCCGGTGCGACGAAGCGCAGATGGTTGGAGCCCGGGATGCGCTGGGGCACCACCGCACCGTGATCGAAGAGGGGACGGATGCGCAGCCGCACGAGCGGTACGCCGCCCACCGGTTCCAACCGCCGGATCAGGAGCGGCGGGCGGAAGATCCGATCGTGCCGGCGGAAACGCGGCGCGAAATCGGTGATCCGCACCCCACGGTCGTTGCCGTCGCGCAGCGTCGTGCACAGAACCGCGCTGTTGCCGATATAGTCGCGCTCGCTCCGCACGTCCCCGTCGAGCTCGACCGCGAACCGCCCCTCGTTCGGACCGGCCACGGGTTCGAGCAGCCCGCAGAAGACGGGATCACCGTCGATGCGCGGTTGGCAGTGCCAGACGATCCTCGCCTGCGCGTCGATCAGGGCGGCGACGATGCAGTTGCCGATCACGCCGAGATCGAGCCCGTTCACCTCTCCTCCTCGCCGACCGGCAGGAGCGCCCGGCCCGAAGCCGCGCGTTCGAGCCAGGCGCGAACGGCTGCGGGTCCGGCGAACGCCGACCGCCGCCCGCCCGGTGGTGTCGGGCCGACCGCGAGTGCCACCCCGCCGGCCGCTTCGGCCGCTCGGAACGCGTCGAGATCGGTCCGATCGTCACCGACCACGATCGGTCGGCGGCCGGAGAAGGGCGGCAGGCGGAGCAGGGCGGCGACCGCGGTGCCTTTGTCGAACCCGGCGCCTCGCAGTTCGAGGACCGCCTTGCCCGCTACGGCTTCGAGCGCCCCGCCGCTCTCCCGCACCATCGCCAGGAGCCGTTCGACGAGCGCTCGAGGCTCGCCGCCCGCTGCCCGCCAGTGCACCGCGAGCGCCGTTCCCTTGTCCTCGATCAGCACCCCGGAAGGCAAGGAGCCGCGAGCGAGCAGGCGGCGCGCGACCTCGAGGGCGGCCGGCGGCGCCCGGCGCAGGATCGGGCCGTGCGGGGCGGTGCGCAGCTCGGCCCCGTGCACCCCGGCCGCGGCGGTGCGCAGCGGGGCGAGCAGGCGATCGAGCGTGGCGATCGGCCGGCCGGAGACCAACGCGAGCGCACCGTCGAGCCGGTCGCGTACCGCCTCCAGCACCGCCGGCAGGTTCTCCGGCACCCGCACCGTGTCGGGTCGCTCGGCGAGATCGAGGAGCGTGCCGTCGAGATCCAGCAGCAGGCAATCGATGCCGGCGGATGCGTCGCTCGGTCCCGGCTTCCGCGGGCCCACTCAAGCACGCGCGAGCCGGGCGAGCTCGTCGGTGGCCGCATCGAGCGCGCGTGCGAAGCGGTCGACCGCCTCCTCCGCCTCCTCCTCGCGCATGCACAAGGGTGGCGAGAAGGGGATCACCTCGATGAAGGGCAG
>DAIOUO010000156.1:0-7976 GCA_036759485.1 Geminicoccaceae bacterium
CTGCCGTCCCCGCCCCGGCCCGGCTAGCCTCGAGCCGAAGCCAGCGAGGAGGCCCGCCCGTGTCGCTCGATCTCGACCAGCTCCGGGGCGTGCTCTACGCCGCCGTGCTCTCCGACACGCTCGATTCCCTGGGCCTTTCGAACCAGGCCATGCGGCCTTTCGTCCGCCCGCTCGACGAGAGCCTCGTCCTCTTCGGCCGGGCCCGCACGGGCCTCTACATGCCGGTCTGGGAGGTCCGCGAGGGCGAGAACCCCTACGCCGTCGAGATCGCGCTCGTCGACGATCTGAAGCCCGGCGAGGTCGCGGTACTCGCTTGCGGCGGCCCGACCGAGCGGATCGCCCCCTGGGGCGAGCTCTTGACCACAGCCGCCCGGGCGCGCGGTGCGGTGGGGTGCGTGACCGACGGGCTCGTGCGCGACGTCCGCCACATCCGCCAGGCGAGCTTCCCGGTCTTCGCGGGCGGCATCGGCCCGCTCGATTCCAAGGGCCGCGGCAAGATGATGGAGCGGGACTGCACGGTGATGTGCGCCGGCGTGCTCGTGCGTCCCGGCGATCTCGTCTTCGGCGACGCGGACGGCGTGGTCGTCGTCCCGAAGGAGCGCGAGGCCGAGGTGATCGAGGCGGCGCTCGCCAAGATCCGCGGCGAGAACCACACCCGCGACGAGCTCGCCCGGGGTGCCACACTCGCCGAAGTCTTCGCCAAATACGGGGTCCTGTGAGGCGAACGCTCAGAGCCCCGTATCCGCGTAGAGCTCGTCGAGGCCGATCTCGTCGCCCAGCAGCGCGCTTTCGAACCGCGCCGAGCCCTCGATCGGCAGGGAGACGATCCAGCCCTCGGCGGTGCGTCGCCAGAGCCGGACGAGCCGGCGCTCGCTGTCGACCAGCCAGATCTCGCGGCAGCTCGGCAGGGCCGCGTAAGCGTGCGCCTTCTCGCCGAGATCGATGCCGCGGGTGGAGCGGGAGAGGATCTCCACCACGAGCTCGGGCTCGACGAGCTGCCGGCGCGGATCGGGTGGCGCACACGTCACCGCGAGATCGGCGCCGTAGACCGTCGCCTCGTCGATGCGCACCGGCGCCTCGCCGACGACCCGACAAGGGGAGCGCAGCCTTCGCCGGATCGCGAAGGCCGTGTTGCCGGCGATCGTACCGTGGACGGGCGCCGGTGGCGCCATCGACACGATGCGCCCGGCGTGCAGCTCTTCCCGCACCCCCGGCCGCTCGCCGCGGGACAGGAACTCGCTCCACGTCCAGAGCCGCTCCGCCGTCTCGGCCATCTCGGATCCCTCCGACGCTGCGATGCTCGGGCGGACCCCGCGGCGGGTCAAGGCCGGGCCGGCCGCCCGGACCTCATCTCTCGGGCGGATGGCGGCGGATCGCCGCCTCGTCCGGCTCCACCCCCCAACCCGGTCCGTCGCCCAGGACGAGATGTCCGGCCTCGATCCGCGGCGGCGGCACGACCTCGTCCTTCCAGGGCACATCGTCGATGTCGATCTCCATGATCCGGAAGTTGGGGATCGCCGCACAGAAATGCGCGCTCATCATGGTCGAAAGATTCCCGTAGAAATTGTGCGGCGCGCAGTTGACCTCGAAGGCCTCGCACAAGCAGGCGATCTTGACCGCCTCGAGGATCCCGTTCCACGGCACGTCGACGATCGCCACGTCCACCGCCCGCTGCTCGAGGAAGGGGCGGAACTGGCGGCGGTGGAAGAGCGATTCGCAGGACGCGATCGGGGTACCCGCCCGGCCGCGGATCCAGGCGAGCGCGCCAGGGTCCATGAGGTCGATCTCGAGCCAGAAGAGATCGAACGGCTCGATCGCCCGCAAGACCTCCAGATAGCCCTCGGTCTTGAAGTTGAAGTTGAGATCGAGGAGGAGGTCCACATCCGGCCCGGCGCCCTCGCGGAAGGCCGCCATCTGCCGCTCGATCCGCCGCAACGTGGCTCGGTCCACGTTGAGCTCGGGCCAGCCCGGCTGATGCGCGAAGCCCGGCTGCCACATCGCCGGCGGGTCGCGATCGAACAGGAAGACGTTGGTCTTCATCGCGGTGAAGCCGCGCCCGCGGATCTCCGCGGCGAGCGCCCTGCAGCCCTCGAGGTCGCGCAGTGGCGGGGTCCCCATGAGCTCGTGGAAGCGCAGCCGGTAGGAGCCGGCGTGGCTCCAATAGAGCCGCAGCCGGTCGCGCACGGGTCCGCCCAAGAGAGCCGCCACCGGAAGGCCCAGCGCTCGGGCCTTGAGATCGACGAGCGCGTTCTCGATCGCCGCGATCGCCATCTGGGCGATCCCGCCCGGGTGGGCGCGAGTGAGCGCGTGCATGAGGGCCGTGAGCCGCTCGACGGGCCGCGGGTCGAGCCCCAAAAGGCGCTCGGCGAGGCCGCGGATCACCGCGGTGAGCCCCTTCGCCCCGTAGCTCTCGTTGTACTCCGACCAGCCGACCGCCCCGTCCTCGGTCGTGATCTTGAGGAACGACCAGACCCGCCAGCCGGCATCGCAGTGCAGGTCCTCGATCCGCGCGATCCGCATCGCCCGCCTCCCCGCATCCACCGCCGCATCATCCCGCACCCGCTCCGGTGGGGCCAGAGCCGGCACCGCAGCATTGGGGCGAGGCCGGAGCCGGTCGACGACGGCACGAGGCTGGTCTAAGCCCGCGCCGGCCGCAGGGAGCCGCCGATGTCCGAACTCCTGCTCTGCCTCGACTGGCACCTCGAGGGTCCGCCCGATCTCGAGCGGGAAGTGCTGGGCGGGGATTTCCGCCTCGAGGTCTTCCGCTGGAGCGAGCGCGCGCGGGTGCCCCACTCGCTCCTCGCCGAAGCCCGCGGGCTCCTGTGCAACTACGCGGTCCGGGTGGACGCGGCTCTCCTCGAACGGATGCCGCGGCTGCGGGTCGTGACGCGTTGCGGTGTCGGCTACGACAATATCGACGTCGAGGCGGCCGGTAGGCTCGGCATCGCGGTGCTCAACGTGCCCGACTACGGCACGACGGACATCGCCGACCACGCGATCGGCCTCGCCCTCGCCTTCCTGCGCGGCATCCCCTTCTACACCGAGCGCCTGCGCGAGGATCCGGTCGGCAACTGGAGCTTCGCCGCCGCCCGGACGGTCCGACGGCTCGCCACGCTCGGCTTCGGCGTGGTCGGGCTCGGCCGGATCGGGACCGCCGCGGCTCTCAGGGCCAAGGCCCTCGGCATGCGAGTCGCCTTCTTCGACCCCTATCGGAGCACCGGCACCGAGCTCGCCCTCGGCATCGAGCGGGCGGAGACGCTCGAGGATCTCGCCACCCGTGCCGATGTGCTCTCGATCCACACCCCGCTCACCCCCGAGACCCGCGGGTTGATCGACCGGCGAATCCTGGGCCTCCTCCCCGAAGGCGCGATCCTGATCAACACCGCCCGCGGGCCGATCGTCGATCTCGAGGCGCTGTTCGAGGCGCTGCGCTCGGGTCGGCTCGGCGGGGCCGGGCTCGACGTGTTGCCGGAGGAGCCGCCCTCTCCCGACCATCCCTTGATCCGGGCCTGGCGGGAGCCCGACTCGCCCCTTCGCCACCGGCTGATCCTCACCCCGCACGCCGCTTGGTACACACCTTCGGGGGTCGAAGACGTGCGCCGCAAATCGGCGCTTTCCACCCGCCGGTTCCTCGAAACCGGCACCTCGCGCGATCTCGTCAACGCCCCCTGGCTCGACACCGCCGCTGCAGCGAGCCGGGCCGGGGCCGGGAGGAAAGCATGAGCGGAGCCGCCCTCGATTCCTGGCTCGCCGAGCGCGAAGCCGCGATGCTCGCGCTGCTCGAGCGGATCGTGAACATCGACAGCGGCTCCTACGACCATGCCGGGGTCACGGCCGTGGCCGAAACGATCGCGGCCTTCCTCGAGAGCGAGCGGGTGTCCTGCGAGTGGCTGCCGCAGACCCGCTCGGGCCACATCCTGCGCGCACGGGTCGAGGGGCCCGGCGAGGCGCCGGTACTCCTCATGGGCCATTGCGACACGGTCTTCCCGAAGGGCGAGGCGGCGCGACGGCCGTTTCGCATCGAGGCCGGGCGGGCCTACGGGCCCGGTGTGTCCGACATGAAGGCGGGGCTCGTCATGAACGCCTTCGTCCTCGCGGCCCTGCGCGCCACCGGAGCACCCTGCCCCGTCCTCGGCCTCTTCACGAGCGACGAGGAGATCGGCAGCCCGGTGAGCCGGCCGGTGATCGAGGCCACCGCCCGTGGCTGCCGGGCGGTACTCAACGCCGAGCCCGGGCGGCCCTCGGGCAATGTGTGCACCGGCCGCAAGGGCGGGGTCTTCCTGCGTACGACCGTGCACGGCAGGGCGGCCCATTCGGGCGGCGCCTACGCCGAAGGCCGAAGCGCCATCCTCGCCCTCGCCCACAAGACCGTGGCGCTCATGGGCCTCACCGACCTTCCGGCCGGCATCACGGTCAATGTCGGCCGGATCGGCGGCGGCCAGTCGGTCAACACCGTGGCGCCGGAGGCTTGGGCCGAGATCGACCTGCGCTACGTCAAGGGCACCGACCGGGCCCGGATGCTCGAGGCGATCGAGGCGATCGTCGCCACCCCGCACGTCCCCGACACGACAGCCGAGCTCCGGATCGAGGGCGAGTTCCTGCCGCTCGAGCCGACCCCGGGCTCGCAGGAGCTGTTCGAGACCTACCGGAGCTGCGCCCGCGCGGTCGGGCTCGCGGTCGAGGGCGAGTTCTCGGGCGGCTGCGCCGATTCGGGCTTCACCGCGGCGCTCGGCGTCCCCACCCTCTGCTCGACCGGCCCGGTGGGCGGCAAGGGCCACACCCCCGAGGAATACATGGAAGTGCCAACGCTCGTGCCGCGCGCCCGCGCCGCCGCACGCACGGTGCTGGCGCTCGCCGCCGCCCGAGACCGGGGCCGCGGCCGGGGCGCGGCTCAGTAGAGCCCGCCCAGACCCGACCGACCGTCGACGCCGAGCGCGGGCTCGGGCCCACCCTCGCCGGGCAGCACCACCTGCGCCGGCGCCCCCTCCGCCACGGGCTCCTCGTCCGGAGCCGGGCCGTCCTCGGGCGCCGGGAACTCCTCGCTCGGCAGCTCCTCGACCGACAGGCTCACCCGCACCGGAATGCCGCGGCGGGCGACGAGCTCGGCCTCGACCCGGTGCCAGTCCACGCGCCTCACCTCCTCGCCCGCCTTCCTGCGGACGAGTTCGAGGGCGGCCGGATCGACCGCGCCCGGCTTGGGTGTGAAGCTGTAATTCTCCTCGAGCTCTTCGAGCTGGCCCAGGTCGGGATGCGCCTCGAGGTAGAGCTCGCCTTCGTGCCAACCGACCTTGACCGGCTGGTCGACCACCGTCACGCGGGTGCCGATCGGCACCTCCTCGAAGAGCCGCTCGACCGCCGCCGGGTACATGCGGATGCAGCCGCGGCTCACCCGCCGACCCACGCCGTAGGGCTTGTTCGTACCGTGGATCAGATAGGTGGGCCAGCCGAGATAGAGGGCGTGCCGGCCGAGCGGGTTGTCGGGTCCGGGCGGGACGACCGCCGGCAGTTCCGGCCGATCGGCCCGGGTGCTGGCGGTCGGGTACCAGGTCGGGTCCTTCTGCTTGCGGACGATCCGGGTCTCGCCTACGGGCGTGTCGAAACCCTCGCGGCCGACCCCGATCGCGTGCCGGCGCGGCCGCCCGCCGCGCGGGAACCAGTAGAGGCCGAGTTCGGCCTTGTTGATGACGATCCCCTCGCGCGGTGCTTCCGGGAAGAGGTGGGCGGTCGGCAACAGGATCAGCTGGTCGGGACCCGGAACCCAGGGGTCGATGCCGGGGTTGGCGGCCGAGAGCGCCAGGATGCCGATGTCGTTGGCGACCGCGATGTCGAGCAGCGTGTCCTCGGCGCGGGTCGGGTAGAAACGCAGCGCGCCGATCAGGTCGCCGGTGCGGACCGCGGCGCGAGCCCGGCCCGCGTAAGGCAGGAGCGGCAGAGCCAGCCCGACCGCCAAGAGCCTGCGGCGGGCCAGCCCGGCCCGGGCGCCTCCGCCCGGCAGCCGGGCGGAGGCGCCCGCCGCGTTCACTTGCGCAGACCGGCGCGGAAGATGCGGTCGGCCTTCTCGCCGGCCACCGCGGCGTCCTGCGCCGCCCGCTGGGCATCGGCCGCCGCCTGACGCGAACTGGCCTCGGCCGCCGCCGCCTTCTGCTCGGCGCTCTGGGCGATCGCCCGCACCCCGGCGATCTCCTGGCGCAGGGTGTCGATGTCGCCCTTGGTCGCGCAGGCGCCCAGGAGCAGGAGCGGCGCCACGGCCGCGATCGTCGAGAGCTTCCTCATCGCTTCTCCTCCTCGCTACGGATCGACGGGGGCTCGGTTACCGTCCGGCCGGCACCCCTCACGGCCGGATGTCGATCGGGGTTCCGGGGGCGACGCTCGCCCACACGGTGTCCATCTCCTCGTCGGTGACCGCGATACAGCCCCGCGTCCAGTTGAACAACCAGTGATCCTCGCGGAACTGCTTCTTGATCGCAGGATCCAGCCCGTGGATCAGGATGTCGCCGCCCGGCCGCACGCCGAGCGCGCGCGCCCGCCGGCGGTCCTCCTCGTTCGGGTAGGAGATCCGGATCCCCCGGTAGAAGTAACTCCGCGGCAGGAACTCGACGAGCTCGTAGCGTCCCTCGGGCGTGCGCCCGTCGCCTTCCTCGATCTTGTGCCCTTCCGGCCGGCGGCCCAGCGCCACCCGGAAACGGTGGAGGAGAACCTCGCCGTTCCACAGCTCCATCACCCGCTCGCGCTTCCTGACCTCGACCCGGTCGGCGAGCAGACCGGTCGGCGCCGCGCCGCGGGCGACGGCGGGCACGAGGAGAGCAGAACCGAGCGACGGCAGGAACGCCCGACGGGTCGGCATCGCTGGCGACGAGATCCGACGGTTGCAGGTCCAAGACGGTCCGGAGGATAGGCACGATCGCGCGATGTTCAAGCGTGCGAAGGTGCGGTCGGGCGCGGCTGCGGATCCGCTGCAACGCCGGCCGCGGCCGCCGCCCCGATCGGCGGCAGGGGTGCTCGCCAGCGCCGCCGTGCTCCGGCGAACGGCAGCGAACAGCCGAAGGGATCGGCACCCACGACCCGCAGCACGGCCTCGCTGCCGAGCTCGAGCAGACCCATGGCGGCAGCGGGCTCGGGCTCGGTCGTGAAGGTCTCGGTCAGGGACTGGACGGTCAGATGTGCGACCCCGTCGAGCAGCGTGAGCCCGTTCCAGTGCACGTGCCCGGCGATCGCCAGGAGCGGCACGCGGCAGGTCGCGAGCACCCGCCGGATCGCCGCCTGCTCGACGTAGCGGGCGTACGCCGGCCGATGCTCGAAATAATGGTTCCCGGCCATCGCCTGGCCCGACAGGGGCACGTGGCTGGCGAGCAGGACCGGCCGGTCGGCGGCGGCGAGCGTCGCCTCGAGCCAAGCGAGATCGCCCTCGGCCAGAGCGAAGCCGCGCCCCGGCGCGAACGCCACCTCCGCCTGCCAGAGAACCAGCAGGAGGGAGGCCAGCTCGACCGTCCGGTGCCGCATCGAGCGACCGAGCAGGGCGCCGTTCTCGGCCGCCGAGAGATGGACCACGTCGTGATTGCCGAGGATCGAGGCGACCGGCACGCCGAGCCCGGCGAGCGCGTCCGCCACCTCGGCCATCCGCCGTCGGTCGAGCTCGGGCGTCTCCTCGGAGATCCGGTCGCCGAGCTCGAGGACGAGGTCGGGCGCGCTCTCGCGCACGAAGCGCGCGAACCGCTCGAGCAGCGGCAGCGCGGCCGAGCCCCGCTTGGTCGGCAGATCGGGTCCGTGATGGATGTCGGCGACGAGTGCGATCCGCACAGCCATGCCCCCTCCGCCGCGAAGAGCCCGGCCCCGCCCCGTGGGACCGGCTCGTCGGGCGAGCGAGCACGGTTCGGGGACCGGCCGATGACGGCGCAGCGGGCCGCCGCGTTTCTCGGAGCGACCGTTGCCGGAACGCCACGGGACGGGCCGGCGCGGACGCGCGAGCGTGCCCCGCC
>DAIOUO010000157.1:0-7940 GCA_036759485.1 Geminicoccaceae bacterium
GGTTGCGGGCGGCCGGGCGAGCAGGTCTGGGCGGTGGCGGGCCTGCGCTGGGGCCGGGCGGCACCACGCCATTGGGCGAGCCCGGAGCGGCCGGTCGACGCGCTCGATGCCAAGGGGGACGCGCTCGCGGCACTGGCCGCGGCCGGGATCCGGGTGGAGGCGGTGACCACGGCGAGCGAGCCGCCCGCTTGGTACCATCCCGGCCGGGCAGGTCGGCTCGTGCTCGGGCCCACGACGCTCGCCTGCTTCGGCGAGCTGCATCCGAAGGTGGCGGCCGCCTTCGACATCGCCGCACCGGTGGTGGCCTTCGAGCTCGACCTCGACACCCTGCCGAAGCCCAAGCCCAGGACCGGCAAGGCCCGCCCGCCGCTCGAGGCCTTGCCCTACCCGCCGGTCGACCGCGACTTCGCCTTCCTGGTCGATGCGGATCTGCCCGCGCAGCGGCTGCTCGAGGCGGTGCGGGGGGCGGAGAAGCGGCTCGTGCGCGAGGTCCGGCTGTTCGACGTCTACACGGGCAAGGGCCTGCCCGAGGGCAAGAAGTCGCTCGCCGTGGCGGTCCGTCTGCAGGCTCCGGACCACACGCTCGCCGAAGCCGAGATCGAGGCGGTGGCGCGGAAGATCGTGGCGGCGGTGGAAAAGGCCTGCGCGGGCCAGCTGCGGCGCTGACCGGCGCCGCGGGTTCCGGCCGGCGCGCTCGACAAGGCTCCGCGGCGAGCGGCCGCCATCGGGGGAGGTCGGGGGCTCGCCGCTTCACAGGGGCGAGCCTCGCCCCTTGAATGCACGCCGCGCGCGAGGGGAGGCGGAAGCGATGCGGGCGGTGGACCGCACGGGCGAGCCGGGGCGGCTTCGGGCGTTCCTCTGGGCGGCCATCCCGTTCCTGCTCTTGCTCCTGCTCTGGCAGGTGGTGGTCGCGAGCTTCGAGGTCTCGCCCCTCGTCTTTCCGAGCGTGTCCGCGGTCTGGCGCGCCGGCCTCGCAGGACTCGCGGACGGCAGCCTCCTCGGCCACATCGGATCGAGCCTCCTGCGCGTCGCGACCGGCACGGTCCTGGCCCTGCTCCTCGCGGTACCGCTCGGCATGGCCATGGGGGTGAGCCGTGCGGTCGCCGCGTTCTTCACACCCCTGTTGCGCTTCTTCTCGGTCCTCGCCGGGATCGCCTGGATCCCGATCGCGACCCTGTGGTTCGGCTACGGATTCGGTGCGATCGTGTTCGTGATCTTCAACGCCGTCTTCTTCGTGGTGGCCTACAACACGCTCCTGGGTGTCGCCACCATCCCGATCGAGCTCAGGCGGGCGGCCGCCTCGCTCGGTGCCGGGCGGCTCGCGATCGTCCGCGAGGTCCTGCTGCCGGGTGCGCTCCCCAACATCGTGACCGGGATCCGGACCGGGCTCGGCTTCGCCTGGCGCGGGCTGATCGCGGCCGAGATGATCGCGACCTCGACCGGCCTCGGCTACATGCTCTTCCTGGCGCGCGACTTCTATCGCACCGAGGTGATCGTGCTCGGCATGATCCTCGTGGGTGCGATCTGGCTCGCCCTCGACCGGCTGCTCCTCGCTCCTCTCGAACGGCGCACGGTCGAGCGCTGGGGACTGGTCCGCGGCACATGATGGCCCTCCAGCGCTTCTTCGGTGTGTGGCTGCGGGCGGCCGACCGCTTCCCCCTGCTCGCGACGCTCGGCCCCTTCCTGCCGCTCCTCCTCCTCTGGTGGGCCGTCGCCGCGGTCGGGCTCTTCCCGAAGGCGTTCTTCCCGGGCCCGCTCGAGGTCGCGGCACGCGGCGTCGAGCTCGCCGCCAAAGGCATCCTCGGCGCCTATCTCGAGGACAGCCTGCTTCGCCTCGTCGTGGGTGCCGCGGCCGGCATCGCCGTCGGCCTGCCGCTCGGCCTGCTCCTCGGGCTCAGCGATCGGGCGCATCGGGCTCTCTGGCCCCTCGTCCTCTTCTTCCAGGCGATCGGCGACATCGCCTGGCTGCCGATCCTGATCGTGTGGTTCGGCTTCGGGCTCGGCACGATGACCTTCGTCATCGTCTACACGGTGGCTTTCCCGGTGCTCATGAACACGGCCCTCGGCGTGCGGACGATCCCCGAGACGCTGCCGCGTGCGGCGGCGAGCCTCGGCGCCTCGCCCGCTCGCATCGTGCTCGAGGTGGTTCTGCCCGGAGCGCTGCCCAACATCGTCACGGGCTTGAGGAACGGGCTCGGCTTCGGCTGGCGGGCGCTCGTGGCGGCCGAGATCATCGTCGGCACGAGCGGGATCGGCTTCATGATGTTCGACGCCCGCCGCGCCGGTTCGGTCCCGGAGGTGGTGGTGGGGCTGGTCGTGCTCGGGATCGTCTGGTCGATCGTCGATTCCTGGATCCTCGCCCCGCTCGAGAAGGCCACGGGCGAGCGCTGGGGGCTCGTGAGCCGATGAAGGAGCTCGTCGTCGAGAACCTCTCGAAGGTCTACTTCGATCCACGGCTGGGCGAGCGGATCGCGGCTCTCGACGGCGTGAGCCTGCGGGTCACCCCCGGCGAGTTCGTCGCGGTGGTGGGGCCCTCGGGCTGTGGCAAGACCACGCTGTTGAACCTGATCGCGGGCTTTCTCGAGCCCACGGGTGGCCGCATCCTGCTCGACGGCCGAACGATCGAGGGACCGGGGCCCGATCGCGGCGTGGTCTTCCAGTCCTACGCGCTCTTCCCCTGGAAGACGGTGCTCGAGAACGTGGCCTTCGGGCCCCGCATGCGTGGCCTGCCGCGAGCCGAATGCGAGGCGCGCGCCCGCCGCTATCTCGATCTCGTGGGGCTCGGCCACGTCGCCCGGCGTTACCCGCGCGAGCTCTCGGGCGGCATGCAGCAGCGTGTGGGGGTCGTCCGGGCGCTCGCCAACGAGCCCGAGATCCTGCTCATGGACGAGCCCTTCGCCGCGGTCGACGCGCAGACCCGCATGACTCTCCAAGAAGAGCTCGCCCGAATTTTCGAGGAACGGCGGCCGACCATCGTCTTCGTCACCCACGATGTCGGCGAGGCCGTCTTCCTGGCCGACCGGGTCCTCGTGCTCTCGAAAGGCCGTCTGCAGGAAGAGCTTCCGGTCGTCATCCCGCGCCCGCGCCGCTGGGGCCCGCTCCTCGAGGACGACGGCTTCAAGGCGACGGTCGCTCGGGTGCTCCAGGCGGTGCGGGCGGCATGAGCGTCTGGCGCGAGCTCGCCGGATCGCGCCAGGCGCGGGCACTGCTCGCGATCGGCCTCGGCTGGGCGGTCTTCGAGATCGCCCTGTCGGCCATGGCACCCGGCAAGATCGACGGTGGCGTGCCGCGCGATCGGCGCCGGGTGGACGTGGTCGCGACCCTGCGCTTTCCGCCGGAACGGTTCCATATCGAACACTTCCAGAAGCTCGGCCGCGTCTCGCGCGCGGAGGGCGAGCGGGTCGAGGTGCGCGGTGTGCGAGCGGACGATCTCGAACGGCTCGCACGGCCCTTCTGGGTGGTGCGGGTCGAACCTTTGCGAGGCCAGGGAGGCTAGGATGGACCGCAGGACCTTGTTGGCGTCGATCGGGCTGACGGCACTGTCGTCGCGGGCGCGTGCGGGCGATCCCGTGAAGCTGCGTGCCGGGATGGTGACCGGCATCGACCAGGTCGGGCTGCCGATCGCTCTCGAGCGCGGGTTCTTCGAGGAAGAGGAGCTCGACGTCACGATCGCCCGACCCTACGCCACGGGTGTCGACGCGCTCAACGCGCTGCAGGCGGGCGAGGTCGACACCGTCCAGGTCGGTGTGCCGATGATCGGGGCCGTGGTGCGCGGGATGGATCTCGTCGCCCTCGGCAACTACTCCGGCAGCGCCACCCGGCTCGGGTCGGATGCGACGATGGCGGTGGTCGCGCGCGCCGGCTCCGGCATCGACCCCGCCGTTCTCGCGACGCTCAAGGGCAAGAAGATCGCCGCCTCGTTCGGCACGATCAACCACCTCTACGCCCTCGCCCTGCTCGAGAAGGCGGGGCTCGGCCCGGGCGACGTCACGCTCGTCAACACGCCGCCGCCGGATATGACCGTCGCCCTGTTGACCGGCGGAGTCGATGCGATGTCGGGCTGGGATCCCTGGCCGATCATCGCGCTGCGCGACGTGCCGGGCGCCCAGCTCGTCCAGCGCGGCGGCGACATCATCGCCTATCTCGGTTTCAACGTGACCACCCGCCGCTACGCCGAGGCCAACCGGCCCACACTCGTGAAGTTCCTCGCCGCACTCGCCAAGGCCGATCAGTGGATGCGGAAGAACCCGGACGGTGCGGCCGAGGTCGCGACCCGCTGGATCCCGGGTCTGGCCCTCCCGGTCGCCCGCGAGGCCATGAAGTACAACATCGAGCAGAACGACCGGCGCCTCTCGGCCGCCAACTACATGGCGCTGCACAAGGCCATGACCACGCTGAACCGCCTCGGTTTCCTGCCCGCGACTTTCGACGTCAACCGCCACATCGACCCGCGCCCGATCCTCGAGGTCATGGCGAAGCGGCCGGAACTCTTCGCCGACCTGCCGCCGATTCCGGAGAACCTGCGGGTCCGCGAGGGCTGGCGGTTCGTTCCCTGAGCCGGGCGACGGCTCGGGCGGCGGCCTTCAGGCCGCCGCCCGGGCGGTCGTGAGCTCGCCGAGGAGAACGGCTTGCGCGGCCTCGAGGCCGCTCGAGCGCGGGCGGAGGCCGAACAGGCGCAGCCCCATCTCCACACCCGCGAGCGTGGCGATCAGGGTCAGGTCGTTGAGATCGCCCAGATGGCCGATCCGGAAGCAGCGACCGGCGAGCTTGCCGAGCCCGGCGCCGAGCGAGAGGTCGAAGTGGTCGAGGATCGTCGCCCGGAGGGCGTCGGCGTCCACTCCTTCCGGCACCAGCACGCCCGTCAGCGAAGCGGAGCGCTCGGCCGGCAGCCGCGCCACGATCTCGAGCCCCCAGGCCTCGACCGCGGCACGGGTCGCAGCGGCGTGTCGCTCGTGGCGGGCGAAGACCCGCTCGAGCCCCTCCTCGTGCAGCATGAGGATCGCCTCGGCCAGACCGAAGAGCAGATTGGTGGCGGGCGTGTAGGGGAAGAAGCCGCGCCGGTTGGCCTCGAGCATCGCCGTCCAGTCGAAATAGCCGCGCGGCAGCCGGGCCTCGCGATGCGCGGCGAGCGCCTTCTCCGAGACGGCGTTGAAGGAGAGGCCGGGCGGCAGCATCAGGCCCTTCTGCGAGCCGCCCACCGTGACGTCCACGCCCCACTCCTCGTGGCGATAGTCCATCGAGGCGAGCGAACTGATGGTGTCGACCATGAAGAGGGCCGGATGGCCGGCCCGGTCGATCGCCCGGCGAACGGCCGCGACGTCGCTGCGCACACCCGTCGAAGTCTCGTTGTGGACGATGCAGACGGCGGCGATCCGCCGCTCCCGGTCCTCGACCAGGGCCGCCTCGACGGCGCCCGGGTCGACGCCGCTGCGCCAATCGCCCGGCAACAGGACGGGGTCGAGACCGAGTCTCCGGGAAAGCTCGCACCACAACGTCGCGAAATGGCCGGTCTCGAACATCAACACCCGATCGCCCGGCGACAGGGCGTTGACGAGCGCCGCTTCCCACGCACCGGTGCCGGAAGCCGGGTAGACCACGACCGGCCCCGAGGTGCGGAAGATCGTCTTCAACCCCTCGAGGACGGTCCGCGCGAGTCTCTGGAACTCGGGCCCGCGATGGTCGATCGTCGGCCGATCGATCGCGCGCAGAATCCGGTCCGGCACGTTGGTGGGTCCGGGGATCTGCAGGAAGTGGCGACCGGCACGGCGGGGTTCGTTCATCCGCGCTTCCTCCTCGACGCGGCGGCAGGCTCGCCAAGGCTTCGGCCGCCCGTCAAGGGTGGCCGGATCCGGCCCGGGTTGCGGGCGGGCCGGAAGCCGTGCGAACCTCCCGAGAGCCTCGAGCGGACCTTCGAACGTGGCGACGACCACCCTTCGCCCCTCGCACAGTCGGATCGGTGACCCGACCCTCGCCGCGCGGTTGCGCCGCGAGCTCGAGGGGGATGTGCTCTTCGCCCCGGCCGACCGCGCCCGCTACGCCACGGATGCCTCGATCTACCACATCGAGCCTCTGGGCGTGGTCTGTCCGCGGCACCGGACCGATCTCGAGGCCGCGCTCGCCATCGCCCGCGAGGAAGGGGTCTCGGTCATCGCCCGGGGCGGCGGGACCTCGCAAGCCGGCCAGACGGTCGGTCGCTCCTTGATCCTCGACTGCTCGCGTTGGCTCACCGCCATCGACGAGCTCGACCTCGAGGCGCGCACCGTGCGCGTCGAGCCGGGCGTGGTGCTCGACGAGCTGAACCGGTTCTTGAAGCCGCACGGGCTCTTCTACCCGGTGGACGTCTCGACCGCCTCGCGCGCGACGATCGGCGGGATGACCGCCAACAACGCCTGCGGCGCACGCTCGCTCGCCTACGGCGTCTCGATCGACAATGTTCTTTCGATCGAAGCTCTTCTGGCAGACGGCTCGCGTGCCACCTTCGGTCCCTCGCCCCCCGCTCCGCGGGATACCGGGCCGGCCGGGCGGATCGTCGCCGGGCTCCGCGCGATCGCTCGGGGGGTCGAAGGCGAGATCGCGGCGCGCTGGCCGCGCACCGCCCGCCAGGTCGGCGGCTACCCGCTCGACCGAGTGGCGCCGAACGGCCCCTTCAACCCGGCCTCGATCCTGGTCGGCTCGGAGGGCACGCTCGCGCTCTTCGAGCGCATCCGGCTGCGCCTCCATCCGCTGCCCCGGCACCGGGTGCTCGGGGTGTGCCACTTCCCCGACTTCGGCTCGGCCATGCGCGCCGCCCCGAAGCTCGTCGAGCTCGGCCCCACCTGCGTGGAGCTCGTCGACCGTACGATTCTCGAGCTCGCGCGCGGCATCCCGGCCTTCGCCGAGAGCCTCGAGCACTTCGTCCGCGGCGCGCCCGACTGCCTGCTCCTGGTCGAGTTCGTGGGCGAGGAGATCGCCCCGCTCGAGCGCGCGCTCGGCCGGCTCGAGGAGGCCATGGGAGCCCTCGGCCATCCGGATGCGGTCGTGCGGGCGACGAGCCCGGCGGTCCAGGCCGAGATCGCCGCCCTGCGCACGGCCGGCCTCAACATCGTCATGGCGATGCGTTCGGCCGGCAAGCCGGTCTCCTTCATCGAGGACTGCACCGTCCCGGTCGAGCGGCTCGCGGAATACACGGCCGCCCTCGAAGAGCTCTTCGCCCGGCACGGCACCAGGGGCACCTGGTACGCCCATGCCGGGGCCGGCTGCCTGCACGTGCGGCCCGTCCTCAACCTCCGTCTCGAGAAGGACCGCAAAGCGCTTCGTGCGATCGCCGAAGAGGCGATCGAGCTCGTCCGCCGGATGAAGGGCACGCATTCGGGCGAGCACGGCGACGGGATCGTCCGCAGCGAGTGGCACGAGCGGGTCTTCGGCCCCGCGCTCGTGCGCGCCTTCGAGGCCGTCAAGGACCTGTTCGACCCCGAGGGCGTGCTCAACACCGCGCCCTCGAAGATCGTCCGCGCACCCCGCATGGACGAGCCCGAGCTCTTGCGCTGGCGCGCCTCGGACCGGCCGCTCGAGCTCTCCACCGGGCTCGATTGGAGCCCCTGGGGCGGGCTCCTGGGTGCCGCCGAGATGTGCAACAACAACGGTGCCTGCCGGGCGCTCGCGGGCGGGGTGATGTGCCCCTCCTACCGCGCCACCCGCGAGGAGGCGCACGTCACCCGCGGCCGCGCCAACCTCTTGCGCGACGTGCTGCTCGGTCGGCTGGGGCCGGACAGCGCCGGGTTGGAGGCGGTGGAGGCCGCCCTCGAGCTCTGTGTGAGCTGCAAGGCTTGCCGCCGCGAATGCCCGGCCGGCGTCGACCTGGCGCGCATGAAGCTCGAACTGCGCCACCAGCGTCGGCTGCGCCGCGGCCTGCGCGCCCGCGAGCGACTGATCGCGACGCTGCCGCACTGGGCGCCCTGGGC
>DAIOUO010000158.1:0-7926 GCA_036759485.1 Geminicoccaceae bacterium
GTTGATCCACTGCTGGACCGACAGCTTCGGCAGCTGAGCGGGCGACCCCGGGGGCGGGCCGTTCAGCTCTCCTCGAGGATCGCCACCGCCCGGCACCAGCCGGCCGAGCCTCCCGCGACCTTGACCGGGAAGCAGGCGACCCGGAAGCCCTTGGCCGGCAGGAGCTCGAGGTTGGTGAGCTTCTCGAGGTGGCAATAGGCCCGCTCACGGCCTGCCTTGTGTCCCTCCCAGATCAGCGCCGGATCAGACCTCTCGAGGAAGCGGCGGCGGGTGTGGGAGAAGGGTGCGTCCCAGCTCCAGGCATCCGTGCCGGTCACCCGCACGCCGCGCTCGAGGAGCCAGAGGGTCGCCTCGCGGCCCACGCCACAGCCGGCGTCGACATAGTCCTCCTGCCCGTAGCGGCTGCCGGCACGGGTGTTGACGAGGACGATGTCGAGCGGCCGGAGCGTGTGGCCGATCCGGTCCAGCTCGGCCTCGATCTCGGCCGCACGCACCACGTGGCCGTCCGGCAGATGGCGGAAGTCGAGCTTGACGCCCGGGGCGTAGCACCATTCGAGCGGTACCTCGTCGATCCGGGGCGCCGGTCGGCCACCCGGTACCAGCGCACGGTCGGTGGTCGCGGCGAAGTGCCAGGGCGCGTCGAGATGGGTCCCGGCATGGGTCGTCATCGTCACGTGCTCGATCGCCCAGCCCTCGCCGTCCGGCAGATCTTCGGGGCGCAGCCCCGGGAAGAAGCGGCAGACCTCGGCAGCGGTGGCGCGATGGTCGCGATAGGTGATCTCGGGCCGGTAGCCGGGCGGGTCGGAGGCGATCCCGGCCACGAGCGGTACCGAGAGATCGATCAGGCGGACGGGCATGGCGGGCCCCCGGCGCGATACTCCGTACGGGAGCGCTCGCACGGAAGCTGCCGGCTTGCAAGCTGCCGGGCCGCCCCGCAGAAAGGGGCGGCGTCGGGACGCAGAAACGACGAGGGGGAGGCCGTCCGATGACCACGCGCCGAAGATTGCTGGGCTCGCTCGCCGCCGCCCCGGCGGCTCTCCTCACCCTGCGGCCCCCTTCCGCCCGCGGCCAGTCGCAGCGGCTGCGGGTGACGGTGGCGGCCGGCCACCCGCCCGTGTTCCTTTGGGTCAAACTCCTCGACGAGTTCTTCGTGCCGGAGGTCGACCGCCGGCTGAAAGCCGCTGGCATCCCACTCGAGATCGAGTGGAACCGCGCCTATGGCGGCACGCTCGCCAAGCTCGGTTCCGAGCTCGACACGATGCGCGACGGAATCTCGGACGCGGGGTTCGTCTCGACCGTGTTCGAAGCGGCGAAGATGCCGCTGCAGAACGTCTCCTATGTCTGCCCGTTCGGGGTCGAGGACGTGTTCCTGTTGGCCTCGATCGTCGAGCGGCTGCAGGAGAGCATCGCCGGCATGGGTCAGGCTTGGGCCCGGCACGGGCTCGTCTATCTGGGGGGCGCCGCGCTCGACACCTACCATGTCTGGTCGAAGAAGCCGATCCGCGGCCTCGCCGACCTCGAGGGACTCAAGCTCAGCGCCCCGGGCCCGTCTGCCAACTGGATCAAGGGCACGGGCGCGGTCGCGGTCGCCGGCACGCTCACGAGCTACTACAACGACATCCAGACCGGGGTCTCGGACGGGGCACTGACCTTCGCCACCGGTGCCGCCGCAGCCAGGCTGCACGAGGTCGCCCCCTATGTCTGCAAGGTCGGGTTCGGCGCGATGTTCGGCGGTGCGATCGCGATCGGCCGGCGCACGCTCGAGAAGATGCCCGAGGCAGCGCGGGCGATCATGATCGCGGTCGGCCGCGAGTGGACCCGCGCCTACGCCGAGGCGCAGACCGCGCTCGCGGAGCGGCGGATGGGGGAGATGGTCGGAGCCGGCGCCCGCGTCCTCGAGCTCGATCCGGCGGAGCGCCGCCGCTGGGCAGAGACGATCCCGAACGTCGCCAAGGGCTGGGCCCAGGATCTCGACCGCAAGGGCCTGCCCGGCACAGCGGTCCTCGAGGGCTACATGAAGGCGCAGATCGAGGCGGGCGTGCCGGTCCTGCGCGACTGGTCGAAGGCGTGAGCGGCGCGGCGGCCCGGCCGGGACCCGACCTGGCTTCCGAGGCGACCCGGTTCGACCGGCTGCTCGCGGGCACCAGCCGGGCCATGGCCGCGACCGGCTCGCTCTCGATCCTCGCCCTCGTTCTCCTGGTCGATGCCGACATCCTGGGGCGCGAGCTCTTCTCGGCACCGGTCCGGGGCGTGAGCGAGCTCTTGGCGCTCGCGGTCGTGGCCATCCTCTTTCTCCAGCTCCCCGAGACGCTCCGGGCCGGTCGGCTCGCCCGCTCCGAGCTTCTGCTCGACCGGCTGCGGGTGGCCCGGCCGCGCGCCGCGCAGGCTCTCGAGGCGCTGGTCCATGCGATCGGCGCGGCACTGTTCCTGCTGCTCGTGGTCGCCGTCCTGCCTGTGCTGACCGAGGCCTGGCGCGAGGAGCTCTATGTCGGTGCGATCGGCGACTTCACCGCACCGGTCTGGCCGGTCCGGCTCGCCACGATCGCGGGTGCTGCACTCACCGCCCTGATCTTCGCCCGCATCGCGTTCGGCGCCCTCGGTCGGGCGTTCGGGAGCCGGCCCTGAGCCCGGTCGAGATCGGCCTTTTGGCCCTCCTGTTCCTCCTGCTCCTGATCTGGGCCGGGTTGCACGTCGCGAGCGCCCTGCTCCTGGCCGGCCTCGCCGGGGTGTGGGCGATCCGCGGCGATCCCGCGATCGCGCTCAACCTCCTCGCCCGGGCGGCCTCGGACGCGGTCGCCGACCACGTCTTCGGCGTGGTGCCGCTCTTCGTGCTGATGGGCCAGCTCGTCGCCACCGCCGACATCGGCCGCGACTGCTATACCGCCGCCGAGCGCCTCTTCCGCAGGCTCGCGGGCGGGCTCGGGGTGGCGACCGTGGTGGCGAACGCGGTCTTCGCCGCCGTCACCGGCATCTCGATCGCCTCGGCCGCGGTCTTCACCCGCGTGGCGGTGCCCGAGATGCTGCGCATGGGCTACAGGCCCGCCTTCGCGGTGGGCGTGGTGGCGGGCTCCTCGATCCTCGGCATGCTCATCCCGCCCTCGCTCCTCATGATCGTCTATGCTTTCCTGGCCGAGCAGTCGGTGCGGGCCATGTTCCTCGCGGGCATCGTGCCGGGGCTCCTCATGGCGACCGCGTTTTCGGCCGGGATCCTGCTGGTCGCCCGGCTCGCCCCGGGCCTCCTGCAGGAGCGAGCCTCTGCACCGCCGGGTCCGACGCGGGACGGCGGCGCCTCGACCTTGCGGCTCCTCCTGCCCGTGCTCGGCCTCGTGCTGCTCGTCTTGGGCGGGATCTGGGGTGGCTTCTTCACCGCCACCGAGGGTGGGGCGGTCGGCGCCACCGGGGCCTTCGCGATCGCGCTCGCCCGCCGCCGGCTCGACCGCGCGAAGCTCTGGCGGGTCTTGGTCGAGACCGGCGAGATCACGGCCTCCGTCCTGCTCCTGATCGTCGCCGCGAGCCTCTACGCTCGGATGTTGGCGCTCGCGGGTCTGCCCGAGCTCCTCCTGGGCTGGCTCGGTGCCGCGGGGCTCGGGCCCGCTGGCTTCCTCGCCGGCCACCTGTTGGTCCTGTTGCTGTTGGGCACGATCCTCGATTCGACCTCGATTCTGCTCGTGAGCGTACCGCTCGCCCTGCCCGTCGCCCAAGCGCTCGGGCTCGATCTGGTCTGGTTCGGAATCGTCACGATCGTGGCGATCGAGATCGGGCTCCTGACCCCGCCCTTCGGCCTCTCGGTCTACGTCGTCACCGGGACACTCGCCGATCCGCGGGTAGGCCTCGGGACGACCTTCGCGGGTGCCGCTCCCTTCGCGCTCGCCATGCTGCTCGTGCTCCTCCTCCTGATCGCGGTGCCCGAGCTCGTGCTCCTGCCGGTCTAGTACCGGAACGCCTGCCGCGCGCCGCCGGCGCTTGCCGGCGCGGACGGATCGCGGCATCGCTCGCGAAGCCCGGTCGGAGGAGCTGGTCATGGCGGCACTCGACGAGGTGACGACGCTCCAGGAGCTCGTGCAGCTCGCCCGGCGGCGACTTTCCCGAGGTGCCTGGGACTATCTCCAGGGTGGGGCGGAGACCGAGACGGCGCTCGCGCGCAATCGCCTCGCGATCGAGCGCTGGGCACTCAGGCCCCGGGTCTGCGTGGACGTTCGCGACGTCGACCCCGGTACCGAGCTTTTCGGCCGGCGGATCCGGCTACCCGTCTTCCTCGCCCCGATCGGCTCGATCGAGACCTTCCACCCCACGGGCGGGGCCGGGGCAGCCCAGGCGGCCGCCCGTTTCGGCGTGCCTTTGATGCTGAGCAGCGTGTGCGCGCCGGGCCTCGAGAAGGTAGCGGACGCGGCACCCGAAGGGTTCCGCATCTTCCAACTCTACGTGCGCGGTGACGACGGCTGGATCGCGGAGGTCGTGGGCCGCGCCGAGGCCAGGGGCTACCGTGCCTTCGCGATCACCGTCGATACCGCCTGGTACTCGAGGCGCGAGCGGGATCTCTTGAACCGCTTCGAGAAGCCCTGGCGGCAGAACGTCGGCGGCATCGACGCGCAACGGGCGTTCGACTGGGCGGCGGTCGCCCGCTTCAAGGCACGGCATCGGATCCCCCTGATCCTCAAGGGCATCATGACGGCCGAGGACGCCCGGATCGCGGTCGACCACGGGGTCGAGGGTATCGTCGTCTCCAACCACGGCGGCCGCCAGCTCGACCACGTCCAGGGCACGCTCGACGTGTTGCCCGAGATCCTCGAGGCGGCGGATGAGCGCTGCCTCGTCCTCGTCGACGGCGGCTTCTGCCGTGGCACCGACGTCTTGAAGGCGATCGCGCTCGGGGCGAAGGCCGTGGGGATGGGCCGGATGCTCGCGGCCGGCATGGCGGCGGGCGGCCCGGAAGGGGTCGTCCGCATGCTGGAGATCCTGGAAGACGAGATCCTGATCGCCATGGGCCTGCTGGGTACGCGGCGGCTCGCCGAGCTCGGCCGGGGCCATCTCGCGCGCGCCGAGGCCGTGCGGCCGCCCGGCTTCTGGTCGGCCTTTCCGCTCGCGGCCGAGGGCTATTGACCGGGAGCCGCGCCGCCCGAAGCTCGCGGAAGGGATCGAGGAGGGAGAGAGGATGAGCGCCGTCACACCACACGCGAAGGGCCACGAGGGCCTCGGCCCCCTCGCCTCTCGCTACGTCGAGGTCGAGAGCCTGCCCTGGCAACCGACCCGCTTTCCCGGGATCGAGATCAAGGTGCTCCTGAAGGACGAGGCGAGCGGGCTCTTGACCGCGCTCTTCCGCTGGGCGCCGGGCGCGCGCCTGCCCTTGCACGAGCATGTCGAGATCGAGCAGAGCTACGTGCTCGAGGGCTCGTTCCGCGACCAGCAGGGCGTGTGCCGGGCGGGTGACTATGTCTGGCGGCCGGCCGGCAGTCGGCACGAGGCCTGGTCGGAGGAAGGCTGCCTCCTGCTCGCCTTCTTCTTGAAGCCCAACCGCTTCTTCGACCAGGAGAAGCCCGCGTGAGCCGGCCCGAGATCCGCCGCTTCAACCATACGAGCTTCACGGTCGCGGACATGGACGCCTCGGTCCGTTTCTTCACCGATGTCCTGGGCTTCACCTTGCGCGATCGGAGCCCGCGCGATCCCCAGCTCATCGGTGCGGTCACGGGCCTGGGACACGCCGATGTCGAGATCGCCTATCTCGACGGCTACGGCCACACGCTCGAGCTCATCGAGTACCGCACCCCCGCCGACCATGCTCGGGCGCGTTATCGGCCCTGCGATGCCGGAGCGGCGCACATCGCCCTCGACACGACCGAGCTCGACCGGCTCCTGGCCGAGGTCGAGGCGGCGGGGTTCCGGCGAATGGGCGAGGTCATCACGGTACCGGGCGGGCCCAACAAGGGCCGCCGGGCGGTCTACACTCGCTCGGCCGACGGGATCATCCTCGAGCTCATCGAGACGCTCGGCTGATCAGCCGGCGGCGGGCGGCGGCAGCACGCGGATCGCGGCCTCGAGCGCGTCGGTCACGGCCGCCATGAAGCGGTAGTCGAGGGTGTCGGGCGTGTCGGTCTCGCGGTGATAGTTCGGGTTGCGGACGAAGGCCGTGTCCGTGACCATCACCGCGGGCCAGCCGCGGTCCCAGAAGGAGGCGTGGTCGGAGAGCCGGGCGATCGGCAGGACCCAGCCGTGCAGCGCCACGATCAGGCTCTCGACCGGCACGATGCCGGCCGCCTTCATCCCGGCCACGAGCCGTTCGGTGAAGGTCTGCGAGGTCCGGTCGCCGACCACCCCGATGAAATCGCCGGTCTCGGGATAGCCACGGCCGCGCAGGACCTCGGGATAGGGCTGCACGGGTGCGGTGAACCCCACCATCTCGAGCACGATCGCCCCCTCCGTCCGCTCGCCCCGCCGCCTCATCTCGCGGCAGAAACGACGGCTGCCCTGCCAGGGCGTGCCGAAGGCGGGGGGTTCCTCCATCGTGAACGCCACGAAGCGCAGCGGGAGGGTGCAATCGGCGAGCCTTCGGGCGAGCTCGAGCATCACCGAGACGGCCGAAGCGTTGTCGTCGGCGCCGGGCGTGCCCGCGACGCTGTCGTAGTGCGCGCCGACGAGATACCAGCGCTTCGCCTCCCGGCTCGCGGCCGGCACGCCCACGAGATTGGCGACCTCGCGGCCGAAGAAGGAATAGGGCCGCCGCTCGACCGCGAGCCCGGCCGCCTCGAGCTCGGCGCGAACATAGGCCTCGGCACGGGCGAGCGAATCGCCGAGGCGCGGTGCCCTGGGGCCGATTTCACCCGCCAGCTTCCCGACGTGCCGCCGTAGACGGGCCTCTCCGGGGGCTCTCTGCTCGGCGCTCATCGCTCGGCGAGCCCGCCCCAGAGGTCGGAAAGGGCGAGGCCCTCGGGGAACGGGTCCTCGGGATCGAGGCCGAGCTGCTCGATCGAATAGAGCCAGGCGCGGCCCGCGATGCGCGGCAGCACGGCGGGCCGGCCGGCGACGTCGGTCGTGCCCACCAGCTCGGCTTCGAAGCGTGTGCCGATGGTCGAGCGGAAGACGCGCCGCTCGCCCGGGTGGATCCGACCCCGCACCCAGTCGAGGGCGAGCCGGGCCGAACTCCCGGTGCCGCAGGGGCTGCGGTCGAGCCGCCCCGGGAGGAGCACGGTGGCGTTCCTCGGCCCTTCCGGCCCCTCCCCGCACCACATGAGGTACGCGATGCCTTCGATCGCCGGCCGTTCCGGGTGAACCGGATGCCAGCGCCTTTGCGCCGCCTCGAGGATCCGGACGCCGAGCTCGCAGAGCCGACGGGCCGCGGCCGGCTCGATCGACAGGCCGAGCGGGGCGGGATCGACCAGCGCGTAGAACACGCCACCGAAGGCGATCGCGAGCTCGATCCGGCCGATCCCCTCGACCTCGAGGGCGAGGCCGTCCGCCTCGACGAAGGAGGCCGGCATGTCGAGGGTGACCCGCCGCGCCCGACCCTCGGCACAGCCGACCCGGGCACGCACGAGCCCGGCCGCGGTGTCGAGCGTCACGATCGTCTCGGGCTCGCGAATCGGGACCATGCCCAGCTCGACCAGTGCGGTCGCGGTGCAGATCGCGTTCGAGCCCGACATGGCGTGCGCCGCATCGGGCTGGAGGATCACGAAGGCGGCGTCGGCGCCCGGTGCGCAGGCCGGCAGCAGCAGGTTGGTGGACATGGCGGGCCAGCCCCTGGGCTCGCGGGTGAGGAAGCGACGCAGCCCTGCTCCCTCTTCGCTGGCGTTGAGCCAGGAGAGCCGCTCTTGCATGGTCCGGCCGGGCGGCGGCAGGAGGCCACCGGTGACGATCCGGCCGATCTCGCCCTCGGCGTGCACGCCCACGGCCGTGAGCGTCCGGCTCCAGCGCATGCCCCCTCCCCGCCCGGCT
>DAIOUO010000159.1:0-7899 GCA_036759485.1 Geminicoccaceae bacterium
GGACGGCCCCGTCCCGCCGCGGGCGGGTGCGAACCGGCTCGCCCGTGCGCGGAACGTCGAGGACCGCGCCGAGCGGCTCGCCTTCGTCGAGGCCCGCCGCGCCTCGGGCGGCCGGGCTCCACTACCCACCATCGGGTGAGCCCGGGCCCGGTCCTCCGCCGGCTCGCGCGGGCCCTGCTCGGGCTCGTCCTGGGCCTCCTCCTGCTCGCCTCGGCGCTCGTCGTCCTCGCCCGTTTCCTCGACCCGCCGGCCACCCCGCTCATGCTGTTGCGCCGGCTCGAGGGTCGGGGGATCGACTATCGGCCGGTCGCGCTCGAGCGGGTCGCGCCCGCTCTGCGCCGGGCGGTGATCGCAGCCGAGGACAACCGCTTCTGCGTCCACGCGGGGTTCGATCTCCCCGCGCTTCGGGCCGAGCTCGATCGGGCCGTGGCCGGCGAGCGACCGCGCGGGGCGAGCACGATCACCCAGCAGACAGCCAAGAACCTGCTGCTCTGGCCGGCCCGCGATCCGCTCCGCAAACTGCTCGAGGCCTGGCTCGCCCCGCAGCTCGAGCTCGTGTTGGGCAAGCGGCGGATCCTCGAGCTCTACCTCAACATCGTCGAGTTCGGACCCGGCGTGTACGGTGCGGAAGCGGCGGCCCGGCACTGGTTCCGCAAGAGCGCCACGGCCCTTTCCGAGCGCGAGGCCGCCGCTCTGGCCGCGATCCTCCCCGCCCCGCTCCTGCGCGACCCGACCCGGCGCACACCGGCCCAGGAACACCGCATCCGTACGATCCTCGTGCGGCTGCGTCAGCTCGGCCCACTCCTCGACTGCGCGGGGTGAGCACACGGCCCTGGCCGCGGCGCGGAGGGTCTCCCCCGTCGCTCGCGGTGCGCCTATCATCGCGCAGGCGGGGGCGGGGTGCCCGCCCGCGTTCGCGCAGCCCCGCCTCGGGCGACCCCGGCCGATGCGCATGCCCGGCGACACGCGCCTTTTGGTCTTCCTCGCCAAGAACGCCGCGATCGGCGTTCTCACGGGTTGGCTTCTTCTCGGCGCTCTGCTCTGGTTCGACATCGGTCGGCTGGGCGAGCTCTGGCTCGCCTCCGAGCACCGCATCGCCACCCTCCTGCTCGCCATGGGCGGCTTCGCCGTCACCTTCGGCAGCCTCGCCATGGGCACCGCCGTCTTCCTGTTGCCCCGCGAGTGACACCGCACACCGCGCGCGTCGCGCCGCGACGCCGTGTGCCCTGGCGTCGGGAAGCTTCGAACCCTATATTTACGCTCCGGCAGCGGCGATCCGGAAATTCACTCGTCTTTTGTGTGGATTTCCCGCTGCGGAGGGCGGGCGCATGAGCCTGGAGCTTCTCGTCGATCGCTGGGGCGAGCCCGTGGTCGCCGTCCTGGGCGGTCTCCTCGTCGGCCTGCTGTTCGGGGCGATGGCCCAGCGCTCGCGCTTCTGCCTGCGCTCGGCGGTCATCGAGTTCAGCGAGGCCCGGCTCGGCCCCAGGGTGGCGATCTGGCTCCTGGCGTTCGGTGCCGCCGTGGCACTCACCCAGCTCCTCGTGCTGGCCGAGGCGGCCGATCTCGCCGAGGCCCGCCAGCTCGCCCCCCGCGCGAGCCTGTCGGGTGCGGTCCTGGGCGGGCTCCTCGTCGGCTCGGGCATGATCCTCACCCGCGGCTGCCCCTCCCGCCTCTTGGTGCTCTCCGCCAACGGCAATCTGAGGGCCCTGCTCTCCGGCCTCGTCTTCGCGGTCGTGGCCCAAGCCTCGCTCCGCGGCGCCCTCGCCCCGGCGCGCGAGGCCTTGACCGGGCTCTGGGTGATCGAAGGCGAACGCCTCACCCGACTGCTCGACCTTCTCGGTCTGGATCACCGCTTCGGGCTCGCGACGGGTCTCCTCGCGCTCGCCGTGGCGACCGCCATCGGCCTGCGCCACCGGATCGGCGCGTGGGGCTGGATCGGCGGCACCGGGGTCGGCGCCGCGGTCGCCGCCGCCTGGTGGTTCACCGCCGACCTCGCCACTGCCTCCTTCGAGCCCGTGACCGTCAAGAGCATCAGCTTCAGCGGTCCTTCGGCCGACATGCTCATGCTGTTCCTCGCCCCGGCGACGCAGAGCATCGACTTCGACGTGGGCCTCGTGCCGGGCGTGTTCCTCGGATCCTTCCTGGCCGCGCTGCTCGCCCGTGAGCTGCAGCTCGAGGGCTTCAAGGACGGCCAGAGCATGCGCCGCTACATCGCGGGTGCCGCGATGATGGGGTTCGGGGCGATGCTGGCGGGCGGCTGCGCGGTCGGCGCCGGTGTCTCGGGTGGTGCCGTCTTCGCGACCGCCGCCTGGCTCGCTCTCTTCAGCATGTGGATCGGCGCGGCGGCGACTCACTGGCTCGTCGACCGTGAACGCGTGGCCCTGCCCGGCCTCGCACTGGCGGCCCGCTGAGCTCGGCGATCGGGTCTCCCCCGGAGAACGTCTGCGCGACGGCGCCCCCACCCTCGGTGCCGCGGCTTCCGGTCGCAGCCGTGCACCCCTTCGCGCGAAGCTATCGTCGCGCGGTGCCGGATCCCACGGTCGGGGAATGACGCATGGCAGGCCGGGACGTCGGGCGAAAGTACAAAGATATCGTCCCCGACGGCTTCGTCGACAACCCGCTGCTCGTCGAGGCGGTCGCACTCGCCAACGACGCCTGTTTCGACACGCCCTTCTACCGGGTGAAAGAGTCTTTCCTGGGCACCGCGCCTTTGCGCGGTTGGATCCCGCTCGAGCTGGGGCAGCTCGCCCCGAACGGCGTCCAGCTCGTCGACCTCTCGGGTTCCGCAGCGGAAGAGCTCGGGCCGATCACCAGTGCCGCCCACGTCTACGTGGGCGAGCTCGAGGGCCTCGAGACCCTCGCCATCTCTTTCCGCGGCAGCGACGAGGGCGGCCGCGAGCTCTCCTTTCTGACCGGCTACGATCCGAAGAGCGGCAGCTTCGGCTCCGATGCCTATGCTGCCGCCCACGCCCCGCTGGTCGAAGCCGCGCTGCGATACGCCGCCGATCCCGCGAACGGCATCGAGCGGATCCTGCTCACCGGCCACGGCTTGGGCGGGGTCCTCGCCGAGCGGCTCGGCCACGAGGTGGTCGCATCCAGCCCCCTCGCCGCGATCGCCGAGATCGTCACCTTCGGCTCGCCCGGCTCGCCCGGCACGAGCGACTTCGGGAACATGCTGCACATCGTCCACGGCGACGACCTCATGGCCCGGCTCTCCGATCTGAGCCCCCTCTTCGCCGCCCTCGGCGTGGCGCGCGAGGGTGTGGACGCGGTCGCCGATCGTCCCGAGGCGAGCCTGCCCGCGTTCCGGCCGGAGGACCTCGACACGGCCGAAGAGATCCTGGCCGCGGCTCTCGACCCGAAACGGGGGCTCGAGCACCGGCTCGCCCTCTACGCGGACACCGCGCTCGCGATGAGCGAGGCCGAGCGGATCGTGCCCGGCGTGGCGGACCGGCCGGGCGATCCCGAGCGCTGGCTCGCCCTGCCGGCGCACACGCGCTTCGTGCTGGGAACCGCCCGGGCGGACCTCCTCGAGGCGTCCGGCGATCCGCTCGAGGTGGTGCTCGGCGGCCGCGGCCCCGATCGCCTCGTCGGCACGGACGGAACCGACCGCCTGGGGGGCGGCGGCGGTGCCGACCGGCTCTTCGGCGGGAACGGCGACGACGTCCTCGAGGGTGGCCAGGGATTCGACCTGATCGAGGCGGGCGACGGCGACGACCGGATCGTCTCGAGCCCGGGCTTCGACACGATCCTGGGGGGCGCCGGCACCGACACCGTGGTGCTGCCCGGTGACCCCGACGATTTTCGGATCCGGCTCGTGGGCGAGACGGCGATCGTGCGGCAGCCGGGTGTCGGCCAGCTCGCCCTTCTGCGGGACGTCGAGCTGGTCGCCTTCGCCGACGGTACCGTCGTGCCGATCCGCTCGGCCGCGGGCGAGCCGGGCTGGGTCGGCCTGGATTCCTTCCTCGCCGCCGAACCGGGGCCGGCACCCGGCTGAGGCCCGGGCCGCCCGGGCGCCGTCGGCGCCGGCTCAGGCCTTGCCCTTCCAGGGCACCGCCCAGGCCTCGATCCGCCGCATCAGGAGGTCGAATGCCCAGGCGATCGCCCCGATGATGACGATTCCCATGATGACGACCTCGGTGACCAGGAACTCGGCGGCGTTCCACACCATCGAGCCGAGCCCGGCCTTGGCCGCCACGATCTCGGCCGCCACCAGCGTCGTCCAGCCGAAGCCGATGCCGATCCGCATGCCCGTGAGGATCTCGGGAAGGGCGGCCGGCAGGACGACGTGCAGGATCACCTGGCCGCGGCTCGCCCCCATCGAATAGGCGGCGTGGATCTGCTCGATCGCCACCGAGCGCACCCCGGCCCGGGCCGAGAGCGCCATGGGCGCGAAGATCGCGAGATAGATGAGCACGATCTTCTGCAGTTCCTCGATCCCGAACCAGATCACCGTGAGCGGCAGATAGGCGAGTGGCGGGATCGGCCGGTAGAACTCGATCGGCGGGTCGAAGATCCCGCGCGCCCACCGGTTCACCCCCATGGCGATGCCGACCGGAATCGCGGTCGCGCAGGCGAGGGCGAAGGAGGCGAACACCCGCCAGAGGCTCGCGGCCGTGTGGCTCCAGAGGCTCACCCCACCGAAGCCCTCTTCGAGCACCCGGAGAAAGCGCTGCGCCACGGCCTGCGGCGACGGCAGGAAGAGCGGCTTGATCAGCCCGGCGGCGGTCACCGCCCACCACAGGAACAGCAGGGCGAGCACGGTGACGACGCTGATCGCCCCGCTCGTTCCCTGGCCGGGAGCGCCATAGGCCTGCCCCGGGTCGGCCGGCGCCTCGCGCGGGCGGAAGAGCCGGCCGAGTGGCTCAACCGACACGCCCGCCCCCCCGCTCGTCGCCGAAGATGATGTCGAGCACCCGCTCGCGCATCGCGATGAACTCCGGCATCGACTTGATCGCCCGGGCGTCGCGTCGCTCGAGCCAGCGCCGGCAGAACTCGAGCTCGAAAATCTCCCGGATTCGCCCCGGCCGCGGCGACATGACGACGAGCCGGGTCGCCAGGAACAGCGCCTCTTCGACACTGTGGGTGATGAAGAAGACCATCTTGCCGGTCTTCTCCCAGACCTCGAGGATCAGCTCCTGCATCGATTCTCGGGTGAGCGCGTCGAGCGCCCCCAGAGGCTCGTCCATGAGCAGCATGGCGGGATCGCTCGTGAGCGCCCGGGCGAGCCCCACCCGCTGCTGCATGCCGCCGGAAAGCTGGTAGATCTTGTGGTGGACGAACTCCTCGAGATGGACGAGGCCGAGATTGCGGCGCGCGATCGCCTCGCGCTCGCGGCGCGGCACGCCCTGCAGCTTCGGACCGAAGGCCACGTTGTCGAGCACGTCGAGCCAAGGGAGGAGCGCGTGGCGCTGGAACACCACGCCCCGATCCCGGCCGGGCCCCCGGATCGGCCGGCCGTCCAGCAGGACCTCCCCGGCGCTCGGCCGGATGAACCCCGCCATCACGTTCAAGAGCGTGGTCTTGCCGCAGCCCGAGGCGCCGAGTGCCACCACGAGCTCACCCGGCGCGATCGCGAGATCGATCCGGTCGAGAGCGTGCACCGAGCGCCCGGCGGGGCCCGGATAGACCACGCTCACCCCCCGCACCTCGAGCCCCGACCGCGCCGCGGGCGCGGCCGGGGCAGGCTGCGGGCGGGTGTCCGGGACGAGCTCGGCCCGCACTATTTCGCGAGCTTCATCGCCGCTTCGACATAGGCCGGTGTGACGAACTTCGAATAGTCCGGCAGTACGGTGTCGATCCGCCCCTGGGCCTTGAGGAACTCGGCGGTCGCGGCGAGAGTGCGCGCCGCTCCGCTCTCCCTGCCGCCGCCGAGCCACTTCTTCGAGGCCTGCTCCTCGAGGGTCGGGAACCGATAGAGCGCGAGCGAGGGGGGCACGTCCGTGGGCTCCCCGCCGAACAGGCTCACGAGCGCCTTGACCTCGGGCGAATCGGGCGTCCAGGCGTCCTTGTTCTTGCGGTAGTGCTCGTCGGCCTCGGCGACGATCTTCACGAACTTGGCCATGAAGTCTTTGTTCTTGTCGGCCCACTCGCGTTGGACGACGATCCCGTCGAAGGTCGGCTTGCCTTTCTCCGCCAGCGCGGCACTGTCGATCATCACCCGACCGTTGCGTTTGATCCGGGCGAGCGCCGGATCCCAGACATAGGCCGCGTCGATGTCGCCCCGCTCCCAGGCGGCCGCGATCTGGTTCGGCTGCATGTTGAGGACCTCGACCGTCTTCGGGTCGATGCCCCAGACCTCGAGCGCGAAGAGCGTGTGGAAATGGGCGGTCGACACGAAGGGTGTGGCGATCTTCTTGCCCTTCAGGGTCTCCGGCCGCGTCGGGTCGATGCCGGAACCGTCGCGCACGACCATGGCCTCGGAGGCGGCGATGTCGTCGAGGATCCAGAAGAGGACGACGTCGACGCCTCGGCTCACCGTGGCGGTGATCGGGCTCGAGCCCATCACTCCGATCTGGACGTCGCCCGACGCCATCGCGGTCGAGACCTTGGCGCCGCTGTCGAACTTCACCCACTTGATGCTGTAGCCGGTCTCCTTCTCGAACCGGCCCTGGGTGATCGGCACGGCCCAAGGGCTGTAGATCAGCTGGTAGCCGATCGTGACCTCCTTGGCGACGGCACCGCCGGCCACGCCGAAGAGCGCAACCGCGCCCACCACCCAGCCCGCGAACGACCTCGACGGCATCCCTTCTGCCTCCCCTTCTGGTCCGCCGTTGCCCGTGACGGATCGGCCGGACGTTCTCCCCGACGTTCGAGATCGTCGAGGATCCTGACCGCGGCCGGGTGCTTTGTAAACGGCGTGCCGCCTGCCGGCGGACCGACGGCCCGGCCGATGTCCGCGCATCCCGATACGCGGCGAGGGCTCCTCCGGGACCCGCGAAAGGGATCGTTCATCGCAGCCGCCGATCCTGCGCCCTGCACCAGAAGGTGCCGAGAACGGGAGAGCGCGCCTTGCGCAGCAGGATCTGGGGCCTCGTGGTGGCATCCAACCTCTTGGCCGCCGCCTCGGCCGCCGATGCCGTCGAGCTCGGCCTGTTCGGCACCCGCGAGTTCCGAGCGTCCTCGCTCGCCGCTCTGCCGCAATGGCGCGGCGTGCTCGAGCGGGTCGAGAGCGAGCGGCCGCTCTGGCGCGAATGCGCGCTCGACCCGGCCCGCTGCCCGGGCAAGGGTGCCGCCGCCTGGCGCGCGCTCCTGAAATCTCTCGACGGCGCGCCCCTCATCGACCAGCTCCACGCCGTCAACCGCTTCGCCAACCAGTACCGTTACCGGACGGACGACCAGAACTGGGGCCGCAGCGACTATTGGGCCACGCCCCTCGAGTTCCTCTCCCGCTCCGGCGACTGCGAGGACTACGCGATTTTCAAATATCTCTCGCTGCGCGAGCTCGGCGTGCCGGCCGAGCGGCTGCGGATCGTCGTCCTGAAGGACACGCTGCGCGACCTCGCCCACGCGGTCCTGGCGGTCCGCGACGATGACGACCAGGTCTGGATCCTCGACAACGTCACCAACGCCGTCTTGCGACATGACCGGTTGGGCCACTACGTCCCCTACTACTCGGTGAACGAGGAGGCCCGCTGGGCGCACGTGAGCAGCAGCAGCACCTTCACCGCCCGCATCGACCCCAAGCTGCTCCTCGGCGGCCGAACGGGGGCCCGGTGAACGGCACGGCTTCCACCCCGAGCGCCGCGGTCGCACCGATGGCCGCGGCGCAGCCGGTCGCTTCGCGCGGCGCGCGGCCGGGCGGCCGGCTCCTCGGCCTCCTCCTCGCGGGTGCCGCGGCCCTCGCTCTCCTGACCGGCAGCGAGCGGCTGATCGCCGAGCGACGGGCGGCCGAGCGGG
>DAIOUO010000160.1:0-7868 GCA_036759485.1 Geminicoccaceae bacterium
GAACAGGAGCGGTGCGGCGACCACCACGAGCGCGATCCGCACGATGTGCATCGCCGCCACGAACGCCGGATCGTCGGTGAGTGCGAGTGCCACGAGGCTCATCTCGGCGAGCCCGCCCGGGGCGAGCGCCAGAATGAGGAGCAGCGGCGGCAGCCCGCTCGCTCGGGCGAGCAGCCAGCCGGACGCCAGCGCCGCGGCCAGCATGAGGACCGTGAGCCCGAGGCCGCTCGCCACCGCCTGGGCGACCCGCGGCACCGAATAGCCCGCGAAGCGGCCGCCGACCTGCGCGCCGATCACGAGCTGGGCGAGCGCCACCACGAATACGGGGGGCGCGCCGTGCACGATCCCGCTCAGATGTGCCCCGGCGCTCGCGAGCATGGGCCCCAGAAGGCCCGGTGCCGGCAGCCGCGAGAGCCGGCCGAGCCCGAGCCCGACGAGGCCGCAGAGGAGGAGCACGGCGAGGTCCCGCGCTCCGGCCGCCGCCCGGGCCGTCGCCGGCACGGTCGGGATCGCATGCCCCATCGCCCGAAGGGCGATGGGGATCGCCAGGACCACGAGCAGGATCCGGGTGCTGTGGACGAGGGCGATGGTCCGGAGATCTCCCCCGGCCCGATCGCCCAGGACGATCATCTCCCCGAGCCCGCCCGGGGTCGCCGAGAACCAGGCGGTGGGCGGATCGAGTCGCGCGACCCGGCGAAGGTAGAGGTAGGCGAGAAGGGTGACACCCGCCACGTAGGCCGGCAGGGCGAGCAGGATGGGCAGCCAGCGGAGAAGCTGCTCGAGCACCTCTCGGTCGAACCCCGAGCCCAGGAGCACGCCCAGGACGGCGATCGTGGGGCCGCGCAGCGCCGCCGGTACGGCGAGGGGGGCCCCGGCGAGGCTCGCGATCGTGGTCGCGAGCATGGGCCCGAGCATCCAGGCGAGCGGCACGTGCAGGATCGTGAAGAGGAGCCCGCCCGAAGCCCCGATCGCGAGCGCCAGGGCGAGCTTCGGCAGATCGGCCCGGCTCACCGCCCGTTCCGCCGCCCGGCCTGCTCAGGCGCCCTGGGCGAGCGGGGCGGGACGCTCCTCCACGGGCTGCAGCCGCCGGTCGAGCAGGCGGATCAATGCGAGCCCGGGCAGGGCCGCCACGGTCGTGAGCAGGATGAAGCCCGGCCAGCCGAGTGCCGCCTGTAGGAGCCCCGCGAAGCCGGCCAGGAACGTGCGCGCCTGGGCCATCAGCGAGGAGAGGAGCGCATATTGCGTGGCCGTGTAGGTCACGTTGCAGAGCGCGCTCAGATAGGCCACGAAGGCGGTCGTCCCCATGCCGCCCGCGAGGTTCTCGATCGTGATCGTGAGGCCGAGCACGAAGAGGTCGTGGCCCGCCCACCAGAGGAGAATGAAGGCGAGGTTCGAACCCATCTGGGCGAGACCGCAAACCCAGAGCGCGGGCAAGAGACCGAGCCTCTTGACCACGAGGCCGCCGAGCACCCCACCCGAGAGGACCGCGACGAGGCCCCAGCTCTTGACGATCGCCGCGACCTCGCTCTTGGCGAAACCGAGCTGCACGTAGAGCGGGCTCGTGAGCGCGCCCAGAAGCGCATCGCCGAGCTTGTAGAGCACCACGAAGAGCAGGATCAGGAGCGCCGTCGCCGCCCCGTTGCGGGCGAAGAACTCGGCGAAGGGTGCGACCACCGCCTGCTCGAGGCGGAAGGCCAGGCCGCTCCGGCCCGGCGGCGGCGGCGGCTCGCCCGGGACCGCCGGCTCCGGGAGCGCGAGCGTGACCGCGACGGCGGCCAGCAGCAGCGCCGCCATGGCGCCGTAGGCCAGCTCCCAGCCGTACCACTCGGCTAGGAGGAGCGCCCCCGCCCCCGAGACGAACATGGCGAGCCGATAGCCGATCACGAGCATCGCGGCGGCCGCGCCCTGCCGGTCACGACTCACGAGCTCGACCCGGAAGGCGTCGATCACGATGTCCTGGGTCGCCGACAGGAACGCGACCAGCACCGCGAGGGTCGCCACGCGGGCGAGGCCCGCGCCCGGGTCGGCGAGACCGAGGGCGAAGATCGCGGCGGCGAGCGCCAGCTGGGTGGCCAGGAGCCAGCCGCGCCGTCGACCGAGCGCACGGGAAAGGAGCGGCAAGGGTACCCGGTCGACCACCGGTGACCACAGGAACTTCCAGCCGTAGGCGAGGCCGACCCAGGCGAAGAAACCGATCGCCGCGACCTCGACCTTGGCCTCGGCGAGCCGCATGGTGAGGGTGCCGCCGGTGAGCGCCAGCGGCAGGCCCGAAGCGAAGCCCAGGAGGAGGACGCCCAGGACCCTGGGCTCGAGATAGACCCGGGCGGCATCGCCCCAGCGCCGCGCGGCGACTTCCGCGCTCATCCGGCCTCGCGCGTCGAGCCGTCCGCGGGACCCGGCCCGCGTTCCCGCAGCGGGACCCCGCGGGGCACGTGCCCGACCACCCGTCGCCCCGGCCCGGAGCGAGCGCGCGATCCGCCGGGGGTGGGTTCCGGGTTCAGAAGAACCGCTCCTGAACCTCGACGATGTCGCCCGGCAGGATCGGCTGGGTCGGCGGTACCAGCACTCCCTGGGCGTTGGCTCCGCCGCGCTTCAAGACCAGCGCGTCCTGCTTGGCCCGGTAGGTGTAGCCACCGGCGATGGTAACCGCCTGGAGAGCGGTCATGCCGTTGACGTACTCGTACTGGCCGGGCCGGTTGACCTCGCCCAGGATGTAGAAGGGTCGATAGTTGGTGACCTCGACGCTCACCTGGGGATCGACCAGATAGCCGTCCCTGAGCTTGGCCTTGATCCGCTCCTCGAGCTCGCGGGTGGTGAGGCCGTAGGCCCGGATCTCGCCTACGAGCGGCATGGCGAAATTGCCGTTCCCGTCGAGCGTGAACTCGCCCGAGAGATCCTCGTGGCGGAAGACGACCACCTTCACCTTGTCGCCCGAAGCGAGCGTATAGGGCGGCGTGCTGATCGGCGCGGGCGCACCGGCGGCACCCGCTGCCGGTGTCCCGACGATCTGCGCGGGTGGAGGCGAGCTCCCGCAGGCGACCAGCAGGAGGAGAGCGCCCAGGCCCAGCCATCGGCGCGTCGCTTCGACCAGCCAGACCAGCATTTCCGACCTCGCCTTACTCGCCGGCCGCGGCCGCCGCTCGGCGGCACCGCGCGGCGTCGCCCGGAAGGTATGGAGAAGCCGGCCGGCGGACAAGACGAAGCCGGCCCCGCTTCCCCACTCAAAGACGCGCCGTCACCCCGATCCGCATCAGGTGCCGATCGTAGTCGGCGCCGTTCACATCGGAGTCGCGGGTGGCGAACTCGTAGGTGGCGTCGAGGCTCAAATTGCGATTGAGCAGATAACGCGCCCCGGCGCGCGCCCGGTAGGTGTGGTCCGTCCGATCGATGCCTTGGAAATCGTCGCGGGTGAAGCTCAGCCTGCCGTTGAGGATCAGGTTCCGCAACAGTTCGTGCTGGACCTCGGCCCCGATATTGGTCTGCAGGTCGGCCGAAGCACCGTTCTGGGTGGTCTCGACGATCCCACCACCCGCCTCGAAGATGAGCGAGGTGAGGCCCGTGATGTTCCAGGTGAGCTTGGCCTGACCGCCCGGACCGCTCACGCTGTCGAGATCCTCGTCGTCGTACTCGCGGTAAATGTAGCCGACTTGGACCTCGCCGAAGAGAATGCCGGTGATGTCGATGTCGGTACCGACCGAGAAGCCCCAGCCCTTGGAGTCGCGGTCGAACCCGGCGATGTCGGGCGTCTTGTCGTAACGGACGACCGTGTAGTCACCCTGGACGAAGACGTTGAAGCGCGGGGAAATCTTGTAACCGATACGGAGGTCGCCGTTGAGTTCGATGTTGTCGCGGCGATCCTCGTTGAAATCCTCTTCCTCGTAGTCGAGCCGATTGAGGGCACCGCCCACGACGAAGTAGACGAGATTGAAGTCGTGCCGGTAGCCGAGCCGGGCGAGCCCGTCGAAATAATTGACCAGGTTCTCCGAGCCGACCGACTCCGGCGACTCTCGGCCCTCGTGCCGGCGCTGCAGATAGAGATCGGCGAACAGGACGTCGTTCCGTGTGATGTCGAGCCGGCCATTGATCGAAGCGCCGAAGTCCTGATAGTTGTTCTCGTCGAACTCCTCGTAGAGCGCGAAATCGCCGAACAGGCTCATGTTCAGCGCATGCCGCGACCATTGAGACGCGGCGGTGATCCGCGGCCGCACCAGCAAGCCGAAATCGTCCTCCTCGTTGTTCTCGAGGGCGAAGACATTGCTGTCGTACTCGCCACCGACCTGGAGGCTCGGATAGACCAGGAACCCACCGGCGCGGATGCCGAGCGGGTCGAACTGCGGCCGCCGCCGCTGCTCGACCGTGACGTTCCGTTCGGGCTCGGGCGCCGGCTGCTGGGCCAGGACCGCGGGGGAAACTAGGGTCGCACCCAACAGCGCGAGCGTTCCGATCCTCGGCAGCCCAGCCATGTGCCCTCTCCTGTAGGTTGTATCGGTGCGCACAAGGAGGCGCCACCACGTGCCGTTCTCTTAGTCGAGCGGCCCCGCAGCGGCAAACCCGCCCGCGAGCGGCATCGCGGCGGGTCGCGGCCTCGACGCGTGGTTGCGTCCGGCCTGTCGCGCACCGGCCACAGCCGGCCGCTGGCGCGACCCGGCGGCCCACGCCACTTGTTGACCGGCTCGCCCGCGAAGCGAGTGCCCGTGGGGATCACGCTTGCTGCGCCGCCTCTTCCAGCGTCGCACCGCCGAACCCGAGACCCGGCCGCAGATCGCCGGTCGGCCGCCCGTGGTGCCGGCCGGCACCCGGCTCTACGCGATCGGCGACGTACACGGCCGGCTCGACCTCCTCCGGGAGATGGAAGCCCTGATCGAGGAGGACCTCGCCGCCGCCCGCCGGCCGCTGCACACCGTCCTCGTCCTGCTCGGCGACTATGTCGATCGCGGCTTCGACAGCCGACGCGTCCTCGATCATCTGATCGGCGTCTCCCCGTTGCGGCGGCTGCCGCGAGTCCTCCTGCTCGGCAACCACGACCTCTGGTTGCGCGAATTCCTGGCCGGAGCCCCGGTCGGCGAGTCCTGGCTGCAGTTCGGCGGCGATGCCACCCTCGCGAGCTACGGCGTCGGCCTCGATCGCACGCTGCCCGAGGCCGAGCGGCTCGCCGCCGCCCGGGCGGCACTCCTCGAGCGTTTCCCCGAGGCGCACCGCCACCTCCTCGAGCGGCTCGAGCCGGCCTTCTCGTTCGGCGACTATTTCCTCTGCCACGCCGGCGTCCGCCCGGGCGTGCCGCTCGAGGCGCAGAGCGAAGCCGACCTCCTCTGGATCCGCGAGCCGTTCCTGAGTTACACGGGCGAGTTCGGCAAGATCGTGGTGCACGGCCACACCCCGAGCGAGGAGCCGGTCGTGCGCCGCAACCGGATCGGCATCGACACCGGCGCCTGCTGGACGGGTCGGCTCACTTGCCTCGTCCTCGAGGGCGACGAGCAGCGCTTCCTCGCGACCGGCGGCCCGGGCGTCCCTCCCGGCTGAACCGCACGACGCGTCCGACCCGCGGTTGCGGAGGGACCGCGAGCGCCCTAGATCGCGGGCTCATGCCGCGAACCCTCCGCCTTTCGGGCGTCGTCCTCGTGCTCGCCTCGCTCGCTCTCGCGGCACCCGACGTCCGGGCCCAGCCGGCGATCCCGGCCCAGCTCCCGACCGCCGTCGGCGCGCCCGCGCCGAGCGCCGCCGAGCTCGACGCGTTGATCCGCGAGCTCGAGGATCCGAAGGCTCGCGCCGAGCTCGTCGCGAAGCTGCGCGCGCTGCGGGCCGCCGGCAGCGGCCCCGTCGCCGAGCCGCCGGCCGAGGTCGGCGTCGCCGAGACCGCGCTCGACCAGGCGAGTCGCCTCCTGGTCGAACGGCTCGAGGCCACCTTGCGGGTGTTCGGCACGCTCGGTGCGCTGCTCGGCAATCTGCCGCAGCTCGGCGAATGGCTCGCCTTCCAGCTCGAGAACGAGTATCGTCGCGAGCTCTGGCGCAATGTCGGGACGGGCGTCGCCCAGGCGCTCGGCGTGGCCGCCCTCGTGGCCTTCCTGGTGGCCCGGCTGGTCCGCCGCCGGCGGCCCGAGGGCCCGCTCTCGGGCGCGCTCCGGCTGCGCGCCGCGGCCCTCGACCTGCTGCCCGCCACCGTCTTCGCCGGAGTGACCGGGCTCATCCTCGACCAGGGCGGCTTCCTGCCGGCCGCCGCCAGGGTCGCCTGGCTGGTGGTCGCCGCGGTGCTCGTCGATCGGGTGCTGACCGTCGCCGCCCGCCATCTGGCCGAGGCCGGGGGCCTGCCGCCACCCGGGACGCCGGCTCCGGCCGATTCGCCCGCCTCGATCCTGCGCGCGGCGCTGCGCATCGCCCGCCTGTTCGTGTTCGGCAACACCGCCCTTCTGGTCGCCGGCCGACTCGGCCTGCCGCCCGACCTCTACGACGCCGCCTCGAGCCTGCTCGTGATCCTCGTGGCGCTCGCCCTCACGGTCGCGATCCTCGTGCGCCGGGCGGTCATCGAGCGGGCGATGCGGGCGCTCGGCCGCTGGATCGAGGCCGACTTCCTGCGCCGGCTGCTGCTGTTGGACCTCCTGATCGGGAGCGCGCATCTCTGGCTCGTGGCGCTCGTTTGGCTCAATGCCGCGCTGCTCGTACTCGGCCTCGGCCGGGGTCCGGCACGCGCCACCCTCGCCACCCTGGCCGTGCTCGCCGCCGCCCACTTCGCCCTCACCTGGCTCGATCGGCCGACGGCGCCGCCGCGCCCCGCAGCCGAGGGCGAAGAGCCGGCCGAGGCCGCGCCCGTAGCCGAGCCGCCGTTCGGCACCCGGCTCCTCAAGGCCGCGGTCAAGCTCGCCGCTCTCGTCCTCCTGCTCGAGGCCTGGGGGGTGGGCCTGATCGCCTGGCTCGCGAGCCCGGAGGGCCGCGCCACCCTCGCCAAGGGCCTGCGCATCGGCTTGATCCTCGCCGTCTGCTACGGCCTCTGGCGGCTCGGCTCCTGGTGGATCGGCGGCTACATCGCCGCCCGCGACGCGCAGGGCAACGTCCGCTACTCCAACCGCGCCCGCACCGCGGCGGCGATCGCCCGGAGCGTCATGGTCGTCCTGCTCGTGCTGATCGCCGCCGTCTCGGTGCTGGGCGAGCTCGGCATCCAAGCGACCCCGCTCCTGGCCGGTGCCGGTGTGGTCGGCCTCGCCGTCGGCTTCGGCTCGCAGAAGCTCGTCCAGGACATCATCAATGGCCTCTTCATCCTGCTCGGCGACACCATCCGGGTCGGCGACGTGGTCGACCTCGGCGGCCGCTCCGGCGTGGTCGAGGCGATCAGCATGCGCACCGTGACGCTGCGCGCCTACAACGGCGACGTCCACACCATCCCCTTCGGCACGATCGACAGCATCACCAACATGACCCGCGACTATTCGTTCTGGGTCCTCGACCTCGGCGTCGGCTATCGGGAGAACGTCGACCGGGTGGTCGCGGTTCTGCACGAGATCGAGGCCCAGCTGCGCCGCGAATGGCCCTGGCGGCGGCTGATCCTGGAGCCGCTCGAGATCGCCGGCCTCGATCGCTTCGGGGATTCCGCGGTCGTGATCCGCGGCCGCATCAAGACCCGGCCCGGCGAGCAGTGGCGCGTCGGCCGCGAGTTCAACCGCCGCCTCAAGCGCCGCTTCGACGAGCTCGGCATCGAGATCCCCTTCCCGCAGCGCACCGTCCATCTGATCGCCGAGCCTCCGTCCGCGACCCGCGCGGCCGCGCCGGCGGCCGCCCCGCTGGCCCGGGAAGAGCCCGCGCGGCCCGGGGCCGCCGGCGGCTAGGGCGGGGAGCTCCGAAGCTGCCCCACCCCCGCCGGCTCGCGGCCCTCCTCCTCC
>DAIOUO010000161.1:0-7763 GCA_036759485.1 Geminicoccaceae bacterium
GTGGCGAGCCGGCCGGCGGCGGGTCGCGGGCCGCGGCCGAGCCCCGGCGCGGCGAGCCGGGCCGGGTGGAGCGGGAGCGGCGCGAGCCGCCGCCCGAGCCGCCGCGGCCCGCGTCCGGCGGGCACGGGGCGATCCGCTTCTCCTCGGTCTTCGGCAGCCGGAGGCGGTGAGATGGCCAAACACCGCGGCCGCGGCGTCGCCTCGGTCAACTACCCGATCGGCATGAACCTGGGCGGCGACCCGAGCCAGGCGCTCGTGCACGCCACGCCGACCGGCAAGTTCGTGGTCGCGCTCTCCTCGATCGATCTCGGCCAGGGGATGAAATCGGTCACCCGCCAGCTCGCCGCCGAGACGCTGGGCGTGCCGATCGAGGACGTGTTCGTGGACACCGCCGATTCCGACACCGGACCGCACTGCATGGGGAGCTTCGCCTCGCGCGGCACGCACCGGGCCGGCAACGCGGTGATCGCCGCGGCCAAGGAGGCCAAGGAGGTCCTGCTCGAGGTGGCGGCCGAGGAGCTCGAGGTGGACCCGAAGGACCTCGAACTCGACGGCCGTGGCAAGGTCCAGGTCAAGGGCGCCCCCTCGCGGGCGATCAGCGTGCGCGAGGTGGCGCAACGGGCGCATTTCAAGCGCGGCCGCTCGATCTCCGGCCGCGGCATGTTCCTGGTCCCACCCTCCGACGTCGATCCCGAGACCGGCGAGATGAACCCGGTCACGACCTACGCGCACGCCTGCATGGTTGCCGAGGTCGAGGTCGACGACGAGACCGGCGAGGTGAGGGTCCTGTCGTTGAAGGCGGCCTACGAGATCGGCCGGGCCCTGAACGTCAAGCTCGTCGAGCAGCAGCTCGTGGGTGGGGCCTGGATGGGGATCAGCCACGCCCTCTACGAGACGCCCGAGCCCTATTATCCGGACCGGGCGCACGGCCCCACCGACTTCAACGAGTATCTCATGCCCGGCCCCGCCGACATGTGCCCCGTGGAGATCGAGCTCCTGGAGCGGCCGGCACTCGACGGACCCTACGGCGCCAAGGGCATCGGCGAGATGTGCGCCACCCCGCCCATCCCGGCGATCGCCAACGCCATCTTCGACGCGGTGGGCGTGCGGATCACCGAGATGCCGTTCACACCCGAGAAGATCTTGAAGGCCCTCGACGCCAAGCGGGGGCGCTGAAGCGTGCCGGCTTCGCGCGGCGTCTACGGTCTGAGCGGCCCCGAGGCGCTGGCCAAGGCGCTCAGGGACGCCTTCTATCTGGCCGACGAGGATCTTTCGACCGCGGCCTGGCTCGCCCTCGCGCTCGGCAAGCCGGTCCTGCTCGAAGGCGCCCCCGGGGTGGGCAAGACCGAGGCGGCCAAGGCCTTGGCCGGCATCCTCGGGCGACGGCTCGTGCGGCTGCAGTGCTACGAGGGGATCGATGCGGCGCACGCGCTCTACGAGTGGAACTATCCCCGCCAGCTCTTGGCACTGCGCCAGGCGGGCGACCGGCCGGTCGACATCTACCGGGACGAGTTCCTCATCGAACGGCCGCTCCTCCAGGCGCTCCGAGCACCGCGCGAGGTCGTGCTGCTGATCGACGAGGTCGACCGCTCGGACCAGGAATTCGAGGCGTTCCTGCTCGAGTTCCTCTCGGATTTCTCGATCTCGATCCCCGAGCGCGGCACGCTCAAGGCGGCCGAGCGGCCCGTGGTGATCTTGACCTCGAACCGCACCCGCGAGCTGCACGAGGCGCTGCGGCGGCGCTGCGTCTATCACTGGATCGACTATCCGAGTCCCGAGCAGGAGGCGCGGATCGTCATGCTGCGGGCGGCGGGGGTGGCCGAGCGCACCGCGCGCGCGGTCGCCCGCGCGGTAGCCCGGCTGCGGCAGGAGCCGCTCGTCAAGCCTCCCGGGATCGCCGAAGCGGTCGAGTGGGCGCAGGCGGTGGACCTCCTGATCGCCGGTGGTGTTCCCTGGCCCGAGGCCTTCCGGCGCTCCCTCGGCGTCGTGGTCAAGGACGAGGAGGACCTGCCGCACGTCCGTTCCAGGCTCGATTCGATCCTCGAGGAGGCCCGCGCGTGAGCTGGCCACCGCCCTTGCCGCCGGCCGCCCGGCCGTTCGTCGACTTCGCGACGCTCCTGCGCGCGCACGGCTTCGCGGTCGCCCCCGAGCAGACCGTGGCCTTCCTGGAGGCGGTGGCGTTGTTGGGCCCGCGCCACATGACCGACATCCGCCGCGCCGCGATCGCGACCTTCGCCCCGCCGCGCGAGCGGATCGGCGAGTTCCTGGCCCTGTTCGATGCGCACTTCCTGGGGGGCGCGCGGGCCGCCCCGGTCGAATCGGGTGCCGGCGAGGAGGAGCCGCTCCGGGTCCAGGAAGAGGCGGCCGGGGAGGAGGACGTGCTCCTCGAAGTGGCGGGCGAGACCAAGGGCGAGACGGCGAGTCCGGCCGAGGCGCTGGGCCTGCGGCGCTTCTCGGCGCACCCGGTGCGCGCGCTCGACCGCTTCCGCCGCGAGGCACCGCGCCGACTGCCGCGGCGGCGGACGGCGCTGCTCGTCCGCGCACGACGGGGTCCGGTGGTCGATCTCGCCCGCACGCTCCGCCGTGCGGCTTCGCGCGAGGGCGAGCTTCTGGAGCTCGCCTTCCGCAGGCGGGCGACCCGCCAGCGGCGGATCGTCCTGCTGATCGACGTCTCGGGCTCGATGAAGGAGCAGAGCGAGACCAACCTCCGCTTCGCCCACGCGCTCGCGCGGGTCGCCGAGCGGCTCGAGGTACTGACCTTCGGGACCAGGCTCACCCGCGTGACGCCGGCGCTGCGCATCCCTACGGTCGAGCGCGCGCTCGACCGGGCCGCACGCACGGTGCGGGACTGGGACGGCGGCACCCGGATCGGCGAAGCCCTCGCCGCATTCCTGCGCGTGCCGCGGCTTTCGGGCTTCGCCCGGGGCGCGCTCGTGCTCGTGCTCTCGGACGGGCTCGAGCGCGGCGAGCCTTCGGCCATGGCGCGCGCGGTCGAGCGTCTTTCCCGCCTCGCCCACCGCCTGGTCTGGCTGAGCCCGCTCGCCTCGGGCCCCAACTGGCGGCCCGAGACGGCGGCGTTGCGAGCCGTCCTTCCGCACCTCGATGCGCTCCTGCCGGCGGGCTCGATCGCCACCCTCTGCCGGCAGGTGCTCGATCTCGCCCGCGACCGGCCGGGAGGGAGGCTCGCCGCATGAGCGGCATCGTCGACGCCCATTTCCACGTCTGGCGGCAGGCCGACCTGCCCTGGCTCCAGGGCCCGATGCAGCCGCGCATCTTCGGCCCGTACGAGCCGCTGCGGCGCGACTACGGAATCGAGGAGTATCGCCGCGACATCGCCGGCACCGGTGTCGAGCGGGCGGTCTACGTCCAGGCCAATTGGGCGCCCGAACGGGCGATGGAGGAGGTGCTCTGGGTCGAGGGCGAGGCGCGCCGGGTGGGCTTCCCGGTCGCGATCGTGGCCTTTTGCGACCTCCTCGCCCAGGACGCGGCGCACCGGCTCGAGGAGCTCGCGCGCCGGTCTTCCGTGCGCGGGGTGCGCCAGCAGCTCCATTGGCACGAGATCGCCGAATACCGCTTCGCGGCCGGGCCGGACCTAGCCTGCGATCCGCGGCTGATCGAGAGCTGCCGGCGGTTGGGCGAGCTCGGCCTTTTGTTCGAGCTGCAGGTCTTCGCGGGCCAGGTCGAGAGCGCGCTCGCGCTCTTGCGCGCCTGCCCGGGCACGACCTTCGTGCTCGTCCACGCCCTCATGCTCGAAACGACGGACGAGGCCGGCTTCGCCCGCTGGCGGGCGGCGCTTGCGCGCCTCGCCGCCGAGCCCAACCTCGTCTGCAAGCTCTCGGGGCTGAACACCTTCGTGCGCCGGCTCGACCGGGCGCTCGTGGGCCGGATCTGCCGGACCGCGCTCGAGCTGTTCGGCCCCGCGCGCTGCCTCTTCGGCTCGAATTTCCCGATCGAGAAGCTCTGGTGCGGCTATCGCGACCTGCTCGACGCCTACCGCGCCGGGATCGGCCATCTCGCCGAACCGGACCGCCGCGCCGTGCTCTCGGACAATGCCCGTCGCGTCTACCGCTTGGACTGAAGGGAGGCCCGCTCCGTGCCGCTCGAGATCAAGATCCTGGACTATGGCGACATCGAGCTCGAATCGAGCTTCCTCGTGCTCGGGCGCGATTGCGGCCGGACGCGGCGGGTGCCCACGCTCGGCTTCCTGATTCTGGGCGGACCGTGGCCCGTGCTGGTCGACACGGGCTACCGCTCGAACGCGATCATGGAGACCCTCGGCATGCGGGGGCTCCAGTTCCACGAGAACCTGATCGAGAACCAGCTCGCCCGGCACGGCCTCAAGCTCGGCGACATCCGCTACATCCTCCACACCCATCTGCACATCGACCATGCCGGCAAGGACGATCTCTTCCCGATGAACACGACCGTCGTCCTCAACCGCCGCGAGCTCGAATATTCGGTTTCCGGGCTCATGCACCCGCAATATCCGGCACCGGACATCAAGCACCTGGTCGACCGACTGCACACCAAGGGGGCGCTGCGCTTCCTCGACCTCGAGATCAGCGGGCCGATCGAGATCTTCCCCGGCCTCTATTGCGAGGCGGCGGGCGCGCACACCGAGGGCTCGATGAACGTGCACGTGCACACGGCCGACGGGGTGGCGACGATCTGCGGCGACGTGATCTACGACTTCCACGACCAGATCATCGAGCCCTTCCGCGTCACCCAGGCGATGGAGCCGCAGGTCACGGGCAATCACGGTACCACGAAGCGGCAGGAGAAGGCGGCCATCAAGAAGCTGCTCTCCAATGCCCGTTATCTCCTGCCCGTGCACGACCGGCCGGCCAAGGTCGAGGGCGGGCAGATCGTCGGGCGGCTGTTCGACCAGGTGCCGGGTCCGATCGTCTCCTCGCTGCCGGCGCGCGCCTGGTTCCCGGCTTGAATGGGGGCGGCGGTGGCGCACGAGATCCTGGCGCCGCAGGCCCGCGAGCTGATCGACCCCGACGCCCCGGTCGAGCAGCTCGCCACCGGCTTCGGCTTCACCGAGGGCCCGGTCTGGCACCCGGTGGAACACTTCCTCCTGTTCTCCGACATGCCGGCGGACGTGCGCCGGCGCTGGCGGCCGGGGGTCGGCATCGAGGAGGTGATGCGGCCGTCGAACAAGGCCAACGGCCTCACCTACGACGCGAAGCTCGATCTTCTGGCCTGCGAGCACGCCACCTCGGCGCTCGTCCGCTTCACCAAGGACGGCAGGCGGGAGGTGCTCGCGACCCATTTCGAGGGGAAGGAGCTCAACAGCCCGAACGATGTCTGTGTGCGCTCCGACGGCTCGATCTATTTCTCCGATCCCTGGTACGGGCGGATGCCGGTCTACGGGGTCGAGCGGCCGCGCGAGCTCGGTTTCCAGGGAGTCTACCGGTTGCCACCGCAGGGGGGGGCGCCCCAGCTCCTGGTCGAGCGCTACCTGTTCGATCAGCCGAACGGGCTCTGCTTCTCGCCGGACGAGAAGCTCCTCTACGTCAACGACACGGTCCAGGCGCTGATCCGCGCCTTCGAGGTCAAGTCGGACGGCAGTCTCGGCGCCTCCTGGATCTTCGCCTCGGGCATCCGCTCGGAGCTCGAGCCCGGCGTGCCCGACGGGATGAAGTGCGACGAGCGCGGCAACATCTGGTGCACGGGGCCGGGCGGGGTCTGGATCCTCGATCCGCAGGGCCGCCACATCGGCACGGTGCGGGTCCCCGAGCTCACCGCCAACCTCGCCTGGGGCGGGGAGGATTGGCGCACGCTCTTCTTGACCGCCTCGCGCTCGCTCTATGCGGTACGGACCAAGGTCGGACCGCGGCGCGAGCCCCATATGCGGGCGGCAGCGGGTGGCGCGGGCGCGGGCCGGCCGGCCGGGGCCCGGCCGGCGGCGGCCGGTCGGCCGGCTCCCTCGGGGGCGCGCGAGCCGGCCCGAGCGGTTCAGCCGGTCGAGGGCTTCCGGCTCGATCCGTCGCGCTGCGCGCTCCTGATCCAGGACATGCAGAACGACGTGGTGGCGGAGGGCGGCGCCTTCGCCGCCTCGGGTTCGCCGCAGCACTGCAAGGAGCAGGGGGCGATCGCCAACATCGCCCGGCTCGCGGCCCATTGCCGGCGGATCGGGGTGCCGGTGATCCACATCTGGTTCGTCGTGGAGCCCGGGGCGCCCGGGGTCACGCTCAACTGCCCGCTCTTCGAGGGGTTGGTCGAATCGAAGGGCCTCGTGCGCGGGACCTGGGGGGTGGCGCCGGTGCCGGGGCTCGAGCCGCAGCCGGGCGATTTCGTGGTCGAGAAGATGCGGATGAGCGCGTTCGAGGGGACCCGGCTCGAGACGATCCTCAAGGCCCTCGGCCGCGACGTGCTGATCGACACCGGGGCCTGGACCAACATGTCGATCGAGCACACCGCCCGGACCGGCGCCGACAAGGGCTACGTGATGGTCGTGCCCGAGGATGCCTGCTCGACCATGAACGCCGACTGGCACCGGGCCTCGATCGACTATGCGATGCGGAACGTGGCGGCGGTCACCACGACGGATGCGGTGATCCGGGCGCTCGGGGGCTGACGGGCTTTCCGCTCGTTCGGACGAGAAGCGAAGCGCTTCGCCACCCCGCGACGGGCTCAGCCGGCCGCCGAGGGCCGCGCCGGGTCGAAGGCGCGCGCATCGATACGCGGCGAGGCACCCGTGAGCAGATCGGCCAGGAGCTCGCCCGTGGCGGGCGCTTCGAGGATCCCCCAGGGCCCGTGGCCCGTGGCGAGCCAGAGGCCGGGCCGGCCGGGAAGCGGCCCGATCAGCGGCGTGCCGTCGGCGCTCAAGGGCCTGAGGCACGCGCGCGGCTCGACCCTCCGGGCGGCGGCGAGGGCCGGCAGGACCGCCCGGGCGGCCTCGAGCAGCCGCTCCGCGGCTCCCCGATCCGGCCCGACCGCGGTCGGATCGGGGGGCGGGGCGGCCGGCCGCGAGAGGCCCGCCACCACGACGCTGCCGTCGCCGCGCGGGTAGATCTCGAGTTCGTGGAGGCCGTGGCGGGCCGGGTCGAGCCGGGCGAAGAAGACGGTGGGCGGCGGGGGCGCGGCGAGCTCGAACCGTAGGCTGTGGCCCAAGAGGGCCCCGACCGGCGGCAGCGATCCGGGCACCCGGACTCGCCCGGTCCAGGGGCCGAGAGCCAGGACCACGGCCTCGGCCTCGATCGCCGCGTCCTCGAGGAGCACGCGCCAGCCCCGGGGGGCGGGCTCGAGCGCGACGGCGGTACCGATCCGGAGCCGAGCGCCGGCGGCGACCGCGCCCTCGACGAGCGCCCGGGTGAGCCGGGCCGGATCGACCAAGGCCGTGGTTTCGGGTGTGCCGATCCGCTCGAGGACGCGGAAACCGCGGCCGAGCCCGGGGGCGCGCTCGCCGCCCCGGGCCGGGGCCACGAGCAGGGTGTCGACCGGGCGCCGGCCCGGCCCGTCCTCCACCTCGCCGGCGAGCGCGGCATGGAGTGCGAAGCCCCGCCGGGCGAGCGGGCCGCGCGGCAGCCCGTCGCACCAGTCGAGGGCGAGGAAGCCGCCGGCCTTGCCGGAGGCGGCGCAGGCCGGGGCGGCGCGCTCGACGAGCGTCACGCCGACCCCGCGGCGGGCGAGATGGAAGGCGCAAGAGGCTCCGATCGCCCCCGCACCCAGGATCAGGACCCGCATCGCCGCCTCCCTCCGCGACCCGGCGGAGGCTAGCACCCCGGGCCGGGGCGCCGAAGCGCGCCGCGATCGGT
>DAIOUO010000162.1:0-6486 GCA_036759485.1 Geminicoccaceae bacterium
CCCGGGGGGGAGCCCGAGCCGGGCGTGACGGTTGCCGCCGCCGCGGCCGAGCCGGCGGCGGAGGTCGCCCCGGAGCGGGCCGGGGAGAGCGGCGGCGAGGCCGCCGGCGAGCGGCCGGCCGAGCCGGTCGAGAGCACGCCGCGGCCGCCGCGGCCACCGCGCCAGGGCTGGTGGAGCCGCTGGGTCAGGCCGAGCTGAGCCGGCCGGAGATCGTCCCGGGTCCGGCGCCGGATCCGGGGCGGATCGCGGATCCGGGGGGCGGCTAGGCGCGCCGGCGCGCCGGCGTCCGCAGCCAGGCGGCGAGGCGGTCGGCGGCCTCGGCCACCGCCGCCTCCTCGCCCGCGAAGGCGAGCCGCACCCAGCCCTCGCCGCGTTCGGGATCGAAATCGACCCCGGGGGTGAGCGCGATGCCGGTCTCCTCGAGCAGCCGGCGGCAGAAGGCGGTCGCCGGCTCGCCACGCTCGCGGATGTCGACCCAGAGATAGAAGGCCCCGTCGGGCGGGGCGACGTGCTCGAGACCGCCGCGGGCGAGGGCGTCGAGCAGCCGGTCCCGGTTGCGCCGGTAGGCCTCGACCCGGCGGTCGAGTTCGACACGGGCGTCGAGCGCGGCGAGGGCGGCGTATTGAGCGATCGCGGACGGGGCGATGAAGAGGTTCTGGGCGAGCCGGGTGAAGGGCTCGACCAGGTCCTCGGGCACGACCGCCCACCCGAGGCGCCAGCCCGTCATGCACCAGTATTTCGAGAAGCTGTTGACGACCAGCGCCTCGGGAGCGAGGGCGAGCGCGCTCGTCGCGGGCGCCCCGTAGGTGATGCCGTGATAGATCTCGTCGGCGACCAGCCGAACGCCGCGCTGCCGGCACCAGTCGGCGAGCCGGCCGAGGGCGCCGGCGTCGAGCATGGTGCCGGTCGGGTTGGCCGGGCTCTGGACCACGAGGCCGGCGAGCGGGGCCGAAAGCGCCTCGAGCGCCTCGACGGTCGGCTGGAAGCGGCTCTCGGGGCCGGTCGGCACGACCACGACCTCGACGTCGAGCGCTCGCAGGATGTTGCGGTAGGCCGGATAAGCCGGGGTGGCGATCGCCACGCGCGCGCCCGGGTCGAAGGCCGCGAGGAAGCCGAGGACGAAAGCGCCCGAGGCCCCGCAGGTGACGGCGATCCGCTCGGCCGGCAGGGCGATCCCGTAGCGTTCGGCGTAGAGACGGGCGAGCCGGGCCCGCAGGGCCGGCAGGCCGAGGGCCTCGGTGTAGCCGAGCGGCGCATCGGCGAGGGCCGCTCGCGCCGCCTCGAGGACGGCGGCGGGCGGGCCGCCGCCGGGCTCGCCGATCTCGAGATGGTGGACCGGGCGGCCGGCGCGCGCCCTGCGGTTGGCGGCCTCCAGCACCTGCATGACGGTGAACGGGGCGACGGCGCTGCGCCGCGACGGGCGGAAGGCTGGCATCGGCCGGCTCGCGCTCCCATCTCTGGGCCGGGCGGCAAGAGGCCGCGGCCGGCCGGCCGCGTCAACCCCGCCCGGGCGGCAGGGCCCTCGAGGCGAGGGCGGAGACGCGGGGCATGGGCATCGGTCGACTGGCACGCGCGGGGCTCGCCCTAGCCGCGGGCCTTCTCCTGACGGCGCCGGCGGCCGCGGCGCGCGGGCTCACGATCGTCCGCGACGTCGAGATCGAGGAGCACGTCCGCGCGATCGCCGACCCGATCCTGGCGGCCGCCGGGCTCGTGCCGAAGGACGTCGACGTCTATCTCGTCAAGGACGAGCGGTTGAACGCCTTCGTGGCCGGGGGCCAGAACCTGTTCCTGCACACCGGGCTCGTCGCCCGCGCCGCCACCCCCGAGCAGCTCGCCGGGGTGATCGCCCACGAGGCCGGCCATCTGGCGGGCGGGCACCTCTCGCGCCAGGTGGTGGCGCGCGAGAAGGCGCTCGGCCAGATGCTGCTCGGCACCGTCCTGGGTCTCGCCGCGGCGGCGGTGGGCGCACCGCAGCTCGGAACCGCGATCATCGCCGGCGGGGCGACCGTCGCCCAGAGCAACGTGCTCGCCTTCTCCCGCGGCCAGGAGCAGGCCGCCGACCAGGCGGCGGTGACCTATCTGGCGGCCATGCAGCTGCCGCCCACCGGCCTGATCGAGTTCTTCGGCGTGCTCGAGGCGCAGGACATGCGCGTCTCGGCCGAAGGCGACGTCTACCGCCGCACCCATCCCTTGACGCGCGATCGGATCGCCTTCCTCGAGGCCCAGGCGGCGGCCTCGCCCTGGCGCGGGCGCGACCTCGGCCCGGCGCGCGCCGCCGTGCACGAGCGCGTGCGGGCCAAGCTCGACGGTTTCCTCGGCGATCCCGATCGGGTGCTCGCCGCCTGGTCGGGGGAGAGCCTGCCGGCGCGCATCGCCCGGGCCGCGGCGCTCCATCGCCGCGGCGAGGTCGAGAAGGCGGTGGCGCTCGCGCGAGGGCTCGTGGCCGAGCAGCCGAGGGACGCCTTCCTCCACGAACTCCTCGCGCAGATCCTCTTCGAGAACGGCCGGATCGCCGATTCGATCGGGCCCTGGCGGACGGCGCTCGGGCTGCGCCCGGACGCCGCCCTGATTCGGCTCGGTCTCGCCCGGGCACTGCTCGAGCTGCCGGGGGGCCGCGGCAGCGAGGAGGCGGCGCTCCTCGCTCGCGAGGTCGTCCGCGCGCTGCCGCGCGATGCGGGGGCGCTGCGCACGCTCGGCATCGCCGAGGGCCGGCTCGGCCGGCTGGGGCCCGCCTCGCTGGCTCTGGCCGAGGCCGCGGTCCTCGCCGGCGACAAGCGCGAGGCCCGCCTGCATCTCGGCCGTGCCCGGCAGCAGATCGGCCCCGAGGACGCGAACTGGCTGCGGCTGCAGGACCTCGAGCGCGAGGCCGAGCGGCTGCCCGAGCCGCGGGAGCGCGAGCCGACCCGGCGCCGCTGAGGACGAGGCTGGTCGGCCGGCCGAGCCTCCGCTAGGAAGGCAGGGGCGGGGCCGGGCCCGCCGCTCCCGGAGATGCGCGATGCGAGGACTCCTGCTCTCCCTGGTCCTGCTCACGGGGCTTCTCGCGGCGCCGCAGGCGACCCGCGCGCAGGGCGAAGCGCCCTTGTCGGCCCGTGAGGTCGAGCGGATCGTCAAGGAGTACCTCCTGCGCGAGCCGGAAGTGCTCTACGAGGCGCTCCAGGAGCTGCAGCGCCGGCGGGACGCCGCCGAGGCCGAGCGCCAGCGCGGCGTTCTGGCCGAGCGGCGGAACGAACTCCTGGGCCTCGCCGGCGATCCGGTCCTCGGCGATCCGGCCGGCGACGTCACGATCGTCGAGTTCATCGACTATCGCTGCGGCTATTGCCGCTCGATGGCTCCGGCGCTGCGGACGCTGCTCGAGAAGGACCGGCGGGTCCGCCTCGTGATCAAGGAGTTCCCGATCTTGGGCCCCGATTCGGTGGTGGCCGCGCGGGCGGCGCTCGCGGCCCGGGCGCAGGGCCGTTACGCCGAGCTGCACTGGGCGCTCTACCAGGCCAAGGACCTCTCGGAGGGGGCGATCCTCGAGCTCGCCCGGCGATCGGGCCTCGATACGGAACGACTCGCGCGGGACATGAAGGCGCCCGAGGTCGAGCGGGTCCTCGAGCGCAACCGGGACCTCGCCGATGCGCTCGGCATCACCGGTACGCCCGCCTTCGTGATCGGCGACACCCTGATCCCCGGTGCCGCACCGATCGCCCGCCTCGCCGAGCTGATCGCCAAGGCCCGCCGGTCGGGCGGCTGAGGCGCCGCGCCCGTTGACGTTTTCTCAACGAACCGCCGCTAGAGCTTGGTGCGGGCGTGCGGCGGAGGCGGGGCGATGGGCGCTGCGGACGGGACGCGGATAAGGGGGCGGCCGGCGGCCGAGCTGTCGCGCCACGCGCTCCGGACACCGATCCTGGCGATCCGAGGCACGGCCGAGCTGTTGCTGGCCGGAGCGGGCGGGCCGCTCGGCCCGACCGCGCGCGAGCTCCTGGCGGCTTCGGGCGAGGCGGCGCTCTCTCTCGAGCGGCTCGTCGAACCGGTCCTGCGCCTCGCCGAGCAGGCGGGTGCACCGCCTTCGGCGAGCGAGCCGATCGATCTTCGGGCGTTCCTCCGCGAGGCCGGTGTCGAGCGGGTGTCGATCGGCCGCGCTCCGGGCCGGGACGCGCAGGGGTCGAGCCGGCGGGCCCGCGACAGGGCCCTCCTTGTGCGGGCCCGTCGTGCCCGTCTCGTCGAGCTCGTCGAGCTCGTGGCGCGGATCCTGGGGGCCCCGCTCTGGGCCGAGCTCCGCATCGGCCGGCGTACCGGCGCGGTCCTCTCGAGGCTCGGCGGCGGCGGGGCCGGGCGCTGCGGCGCGGACGAGCGGCCCTTGCTCCTGGGCCTGGCGGCCCGGTCGGCACGGCTCGCGGGGGCGCGGCTCGTGGTCGCGGAGGATGGGCCGCTCGGGATCGTGTTCGTCTCCGCGGTTCGCCGCTCGAGAAGAGGCGGGACACCTCGGCAGCGGGCCGGCCCCGGGTGCGGCCCGGCGGCGACACCGTGAGGAGGACGTGCGGCGCAACGCTCCGCCGCCGCCGTCGTGGTGGCGGGACGCTTGAAATTTCCGCGTCACCGGCTACGTGGAAGGCGTTCCGGACAAGCCGCTGGTCCGCCGTCGCGGACCGCCCCGACCGCGAGGGGGAAGCAAGCGCGCGCCGTGCGTCGTGTCGGCCCTGCCCGATGCGGTGCGACAGGGCCGGGCGTAGGACGGCTTGCCGGTCGACGGGGACCGGACGCGGCCCCGGGCGACGCAGGATCGCGGCCTCGGCCCACGAGAAAGAGCGAACGGCATGTTCCCATACAGGCGCGGCGGCAAGAAGCGCGGCAAGGGCAACAACGGCGGCGGGCGGCGCTTCGAGCCGGGCCGCCGACCGCCCTCCGGCGTGCACGAGCTCCTGGCGCAGATGCAGCCGGCGACCAAGGCGCTCGCCCAGGTGTTGGCCGGCGGCGCGCGGATCTCCGGCCAGCTCGCCCACGCTCGCAACCTTCTGGCCCAGGCCGAACGGCTGGTCGAGGAGCAGGGCATCGACCGGCTCGCTCCGGCCCAGCGCGAAGAGTTCCTCGAACAGCTCGCCCGCCTCAAGCTCACCGTGGCCGACGCCGATGCGGCACTGGCCGGGCAGGCCGAGCCGGTCGCGCCCCGGTCGGTCACGCCCGCCGCACCGATCGCCAAGGAGCGACTGCGGGAGCTCGCCCTGAGCCTCGCCGTCTCCACCCCGCGCGAGCCGATCGCCCCGCCGCCGGCGCCGGCCGTCGAGCCGGCCGAGGAGCCGACGCGGCCGGAGCCGGCGCCGGCAGCCGTCGACGGTGCGGCGACGGTGCCGCCGGGTTCGCCGCGCGCCGCCCGCCTGCGGCTCAAGACCACCATCGTCCCGCGCGCTCGCTGAGGGCCGCGCGGGCAGTGGGAGATCCGGGTGCTGCGCTCCCTTCTCCTCGCCCTCGACGGAATCGCCGACCACGCGGCGGCGCTCGCGAGCGCGCTCGACCTCGCCCAGGCGGCGGGCGCCGGCCTGCACATCCGGCTCACGCTCGACCGAGCGCGGCTCGAGGCGCCCGAGGCGGTGCCGCTCGGCGGCGAGACCTTCCGCCGGCACGCGGCCGAGACACGGGCGGCCCGGCTCGCTGCCAGGCTCGACAGGCTCGCGGCCGAGATCGAGGCGGCGCTGCGCGCGCGGGGTCTCGAGGGGCATCCGGCCCGGATCGAGGGCGACGTCGCGGCCGAAGTCGCCCTCGAGGCCGAGGCTCACGACCTCGTGATCCTCTCCCATGCCCTTCGTCGGCCGGCCGCACAGGAATCGGTCGACGCTGCGCTGGCGCTCGCCCCGGCCGCGCTCGTACCGCGATGTCCGCGACCGGTCCTGCTGGTCGACGCGCTGTCGCTCGGGCCCGGCCCCGCGGTCGCCGCCTACGACGGCAGCCCGGGCTCGGCCAGGGCGCTGCATGCGGCTCTCCTGCTCGGCCTCCTGGCCGACCGCACGGTGCACGTGGTGACGGTCGCGGCGAGCCGCGAGGAAGCGGCGGAGCATGCCGGCCGAGCAGCGCTCCTGCTCGCCCGGCACGGGCTCTCGGCCGAGGCGCACGCGCTGGCCGGGCAGGGCGGCTACGCCGACGAGATCCTGGCCCAGATCGACGCGCTCGATCCGGCGCTCGTGGTCATGGGCGCCTTCGGTCGCCGCTCTTGGCGCGATCTCCTCTTCGGCGCGGTGACGGACGCGCTGCTCGAGCGGGTGACCCCGCCCGTCTTCCTCGCGAGCTGAGGCCGGTCGCGCGCTGCTCGGCCGCATGTCCACCGCCCGGCCCGCCGGCGGCGGGCAGGAGGCTCGACCGATCCCTCGCTCGGGCGGTCGCGGGTCCGACGCCGGAGGCCGTCGGGGCGACCATCGGGCCGGTGCGGAGGCGGGAGCTCCCGAACGGCGCAGCCGGATCTCGCCGCCTCGGAACCCTGCGTGCGCGAGCTCGAGGGCCGCGGCCGTGGCC
>DAIOUO010000162.1:6496-7752 GCA_036759485.1 Geminicoccaceae bacterium
CCCGCCTCCGGGGAAGTGCGGGGCAGGAGCGATGGGGCCGCGCCGTCTCGCGGCGACGGCGCGGCAGGAAGATCGCTTCCAACGGCCTGGCGGGCCCGATCCGAGGCGGCTTTCTCGCGAGCGCCGGGGACCTTCGGCGGGCGTGCCGACAGAGGATGGGCACGCGCCGGGTCGGAAACGGACTTCTCTCGCTGCGGCCGACCGGCACGGCGCCTCCGATCGGGAAGCCGAGGGGCCGCGGGACCATCGAGACGGCACCACGCCCGACGGCCCTCGAGCCTGCGGCCGCGGCTCTGCCGGACCTGCCGACCTCGGACCTTCGAGGCCGCCTCCACCGAACCCGCCGGCCGGTCCGCCCGCGGGTTCGTCGTTAAGCCCTTCTTTACCGAGCGCTGGTAGACCCGGGCGGGACACGCGGCGGAGCGGGGCGATGGGCACGCTGGTAGGCAGGACCAGAGGAGGCCGGCGGGGGGTCGGACGGTCGCCATCCGTTCGTTACCTTCCGAATCCGGCGACCCGCCCCGCGGCGCGACCGTTCTCGGCCGGTGCCGGGGACGGAGCCGGGATCGCCCGCGGACCCGGCTCCCGAGGCGGCGGACGAGGGAGTGGCGGTCGGACGCCGCCGGCAGCGACTTGCCGAGGCTCGTTGCACGGCCTCGGCCGGCGGCGGGACGGAACGCGCGGTACCGAAAAGGCACCGATCCTGGCTGGCCGATCCGCGGCAAGGGCTCACCACCCGCCAGGCATCGCTCCGCGTCGCCCCTCGGGAAGAGCCTCGTTCGGGAGCCGGCCCGCGGGCGAGCGCGCCTTCGCGGCAAGCGAAGAGGGTCGGATCGCGCACCACCGGGTCGAGGGCGACCCGTGGCGTCGCGACCGCGCGACCGGACCGGGCCACCCGCGCCGAGCTGGACTTCCACCACGCTCGGCTGAGCCGAGCCCGCCGGCGCGGCCGGCGCGAAGCTCGGACCGGGCGGCCGGCACGAGCCGACCAGGCGCGAATCGAGCGGCGACCCCGGCGATGCGGGAGCCCACCGCCGAACAGGCCGGGTGCGTGCTGCCGGGAGCGCAGCGTGCCGTGGGCGAACCGGCCCGGTCAGGGGAGCGCTCGGAGGCTCGGCACGTGCCGCACGGTGCGCTCCCGTCCTCGCGTCGCCGTGGCCGAACCGGGCGCGGGTGGGCGAGGGGAGACAGGAAGGCGGCGGTCGCCGGGTGGGCGAACGGCCACGGGCGCGGGGCTCGGTCCACGACAGTATGGT
>DAIOUO010000163.1:0-7750 GCA_036759485.1 Geminicoccaceae bacterium
CTCGCGGGCGGCGCGGGTGGGGCGGAAGGGCTCGACCGGCGGCGACGTCGCCTCGCAAAGCGCGGCGAGAAACCCAGGGCGCGGCACACGGCGAGCCGGAATCTGTCCTCGCGCGAGAGCGACCGTTTGCGGCGGCGCGACCGACGGCCGGGCGAGCGGCTGCGGCGAGCCATGGTCGAGCGCGGTCGCCGGAACGCCCGCTCAGCGCAGCCGGGCGAGGCCGTGCGCCGCGGCGAGCCGGGCGGCGAGCGTGATCAGGAGGGCGGCGAGCACCGGCACCATGGCGAGCAGGATCCAATCGAGCGGCCGCGGCACGACCGGGACGAGCCGGAGGCCCCAGAGCGCCGGCAGGTGAACGAGCCCGACCACGCTCGCCAGCGCCGCCGCGAAGCCCACGCTGCCGCCCCTGAGCGCGCTCCCCATCGCATGGAGCTCGAACTGCCGGGCGACGTAGCGGTCGGGTGCCCCCAACAGACGCAACAGATCGACCGTCTCCTCGTGCAGATCGAGGCTCGCCCGGGTGACGAGCACGACCACGACCACGAGCACGACCAACACGAGGAGCCCGGCCCCGCCGCCGATCCAGCGGAGCCGCAGCGCCGCCTCCTCGAGAGCACCCGAGGCGGGTCCGGTCTCGTCGATCAGGGCGTTCGGGACGATCGCCCGCACTCGCCGGGCGAGCTCGGGCAGATCGGGCACCACACCCGGCTGGAAGCGCACGTCGACCAGGCGCGGCAGCGGCAGCTCGGCCCGCGCCTCGGGCGCCACGGCGCCGAACCAGGGCTCGATCAGCTCGCCGAGCTCCTCCTCGGAGACGAGCGCGGTCCAGGCGACCCCGGGCATCTCCTCGAGGGCCGCCCGCACCCGAGCGAGCTCGGCCTCGCCCGCCGCCGGATCGTCGACCGCCGGCAAAGCCACGGTCACGATGCGCGGTCGCTCCGCGAGCCGGTCCACCGCCGCCTGCGCCAGCACCGCGACCGCACAGGCGAGTACCGCGAGGAAGACGAGCCCGCCGATCAGCCAGGTGAGGAAGCGGCTCGCCGGCGTGTCGTCGAGCGGCAGGTCGAGCTCGGCGGTCGCCATCGCCCTCACTCCGCCGCCGCTCGGCCGGCCGGCAGCGGCCGGATCAGCCGACCCCGCTCGAGATACAGGACGGGAAAGGTCCAGCGCCGCAAGAGCTCGCGCGAATGGGTGGCGAGCACGACCGCGGTGCCGAGCCGGTGCAGCTCGCCGAAGAGGAACATGAGCCGCTCGACGCGGGCGGGCTCGACATTGCTCGTGGGCTCGTCGGCGAGCAGGAGGTCGGGCCTGGTCACCACGGCCCGGGCCACGGTGACGAGTTGGCGCTGGCCCATCGACAGCTCGGCCGGCTTGGCCTCCATCCGCTCGGCGAGCCCGAGCCAGGTCAACATCTGCGAGACGTAGGAGGAGATCTGCTCCTCGTCCGCCCCGCCGATGCGCAAGGGCAGGGCCACGTTGTCGAACGCGCTCAGATGCTCGAGCAGCCGAAAGTCCTGGAACACCACGCCGATCCGCCGACGCAGCCGGCCGAGCTCCTCGCGCTCGACCATCGCCACGTCGCGCCCGAACAGCACGATCCGGCCGCGCGAAGGCGGCACCGACAGGCTCATGAGGCGCAGAAGCGAGGTCTTTCCCGCTCCGCTCGGACCCACGAGATAATGGAAGCTGCCGGCGTTGATCGTAAGATCGATGTCGCGTAGGACCTCGTCGGCGGAGCCGTACCGCATGCCGACCCCGTGCAGCTGCAGGATGGTCGCCTCGCTCCGGTCCCCGTCCACCGCCATGCCCGACCCGGTCGACATGCCCACCGCATATTGCAGATTGCGCGAATTTCGTCCACTAGGAAACAACCATTCGGCGATACACCGCCGCTCCCGTTGCCTTCGGGACGAGCCATGATCGTCACCTGCCCGGGTTGTGCTGCGCGCTTCCGGGTCGATCCGGCCCGGCTCGGGCCCACCGGCCGGCGAGTGCGCTGCTCGGCCTGCGGTCATCGCTGGCTGATCCGCCCCGGGCCCGCGGCTCCGCAGCCGCCCGCGCCGTCCGCGACCGCCGGCCCGGCTGCGGCGTCCGAGCCGACGCCCGGGCCCGCCACGGCGGGCCCGGAGACCGGTGCGGCCGGGACCACGGATCTGCCACCGCCGCTCGCCGCGGCACCGCCGCTCGGTCAACCCCCCTCGGGGCGTGGTGCGGCGATCGCCGGCTGGCTCCTCGTGGTGCTCCTTCTCCTCGCGCTCGCCGGCCTCGTGGTCGGTCGCAACGAGGTCGTGGCCGCCTTCCCCCGGGCGCTCGCGATCTACGACCGGCTGGGCCTGCCGGTGACCGCGCGGCACGGCCTCGAGCTCCGCAACCTCGCCTCGCGGCGCCTCGAGGAGCGGGGGGTCACGGTTTTCGTGGTCGAGGGCGAGGTCCACAACCTCACCCGGGCGGAGCGGCCGATCCCACCGGTCCGCGTGGCGCTTCTCGACGGCGAGGGCCGCGAGCTCGGGTCGGGGCTGTTCCGCGCCGCGCAGTCGACGGTCGCCGCGGGGGGCGTGGCCCGCTTCGAGGCCCGGATGGTCGACCCGCCGGCGCTCGCGCGCAGCTTCCGTGTGGCCTTCGAGCCCGGCTCTTGAGACCGTGCCGCAGAGCCCGATGCAGCGGGCGCTCGCCGAGGCGGAGGCGGCCGCGCGCCGCGGCGAGGTGCCGGTGGGTGCGGTCGTGACCGGGCCCGACGGTACGGTGCTGGCGGCCGACGGCAACCGGATCGAAGAGCTCGCCGATCCGACCGCGCACGCCGAGCTCCTTGTGCTGCGCGCCGCCGCCCGTCGGCTCGGCACGCCGCGGCTGGTCGGTTGCGATCTCTGGGTGACCCTCGAGCCCTGCCCGATGTGCGCCTATGCCACGGCCCTCGCGCGCATCCGCCGGCTCTACTTCGCCGCCTGTGACCCCAAGAGCGGTGCCGTCGAGCACGGACCGAGGCTCTTCGCGAGCCCGGTCTGCCACCACCGGGTCGAGGTCTACGGCGGCATCGGCGAGCGAGCGGCGGCCGAACTGTTGCGCGCCTTCTTCCGCGCCCGTCGCTGAGCCCCGGCGAGGCGGGGGCGAGCCCGTCCGCTCAGCCCGTGGGCTCGCGGCCCGAGCCCGCCACCGGGCCGGGGGGCGGCAGCTCGCGCGGCTCGGCGGGCCGCGGCTGCTCGGCCACGGGCTCGTCCTCCTTGAGCCCGGCCTTGAAGGTCTTGATGCCTTTGGCGAGGTCGCCCATCACCGTGGGCAGTTTGCCGGCGCCGAAGATCACGAGCACGATCCCGAGGATCAGAAGCGCTTCCCAGAAGCCGAAGGCCATGGGTCCCTCCCGCCGGCACCGACCGTCGCCGCCGTCATCTGGGACGCCGCGTGCCCGGGGGCAAGCACCGCAACCGCCTTCCGCCTCGGGCGAGGCCCCTCAGCAGCCGCCGGAGCCCTCCGTGCCGCCCTGGCTCGACTGCGGCTCGTCGAGACGCGACCGCAGGCCGGCCCGCCGCAGGCCTTCGCCATAGAGCTCGAGGTCGCGGGCCCGGAGCAGCGGATAGTGCCGTTGGAACGCCTCGAGCGAGAGGCGCGGCTCGATCCGATAGATCTCGACCAGGCGGGCGGCCGCTTCCTCGCGCCAGCCGAGATGGCCGAGGGCGGCGAGCATCGGCAGGTAGCAACCGAGCAGGGTGGGCTTGCGGGCGATCAAGGGGCGCGCGGTGGCGACTGCCGCCTCGAAGCGGCCGGCCAGGAGGTGGGCGAAGACCTCGGCGCGCCCGAACAGGGCGAGGAACGGATCGAACGGTGAGAGCCGGCGGTAACGCGCCATCGATTCGAGTGCCGCCTCGGGCTCGCCCCGATAGCAGAAGACGAGCGCTCGCCGCGCCCAGGCCATCGGCATCGCCGGATTGCTCGCGACCGCCCGCTCGCAGAGCCAGAGCGCCTCGTCGTGCCGCCGCTCCAGGACCCGCTGCTGGGCGAGCGTGCACAGTGCCAGGGCCTCGAGCGGATCGAGCTCGACGGCACGGCCGGCGGCGGCCGCCACCTCGGCGATCAGCTGGGCATGACCCTCTCGCCAGGGATAGCCCGCCCGCAACATCTGCACGGTGGCGAGCCAGGCATGGGCGAGCGCATGGGTCGGCTCGATCCGCAGCGCCCGGCGCAGGAGCCCGGCCGCCTCGGCGAGTCGCGCCATGTCGAGGCTGTAGACCAGGCGGGCGGCGCGCAGCACGAGGAGATGGGCCTCGCCCCGGGCGGTCTTCGGCGGATCGACCCGGGCGCTCTCCTGCAGCACGAGTTCGCGGGCGAGCCGTGCCGCGACCGCCGCCGCGAGGCCACCCGGCAGCTCGGCGAGCGCTGCCGGACGGATCGTCTCGTGATCGGTCCACAAGAGCCGGGCGCTCGCGGCCTCGATCAACTCCACCCGCAGGCGGAGGCGGCCCTCCTCGTGGAGGACCCGGCCGTCGACCAGGTAGCGGACTCCGAGCCGTCGGGCGATCGCGAGCGGATCGGCGAGGTCACGGGCGAGCGAAGCGGCCGAGCTCGGTGCCGCAACGAAGATCCAGCGGAAGCGGGCGAGGGCCGCCGAGATCTCCTCCGCGAGCCCCTCGCCGAGCGAGGGCAGATCGTGCGGCCCACCCTGCTCGCGCAGCGGCATCACGACCAGCGAGGTGGTGGCCGGCGGCTCCTCGAAGATCGGCTCGGCGAGCCCGGCCGAGGGCACCGTACCGGCCCGAATCTGCGCCAACAGGCGCAATGTGGGCTCGCTCGGCCGCGCGTCGAGGAGCCGGTCGAGCGCGTCGCGGCAGGTCTCGAACTGGCGAATCGCGGCGGCGGTGTCGCCGCGTCGCGCGTGCAGCAGCATGAGCGCCCGATGGGCCGGCTCGTGCGCCGGCTCGATCGCCAGGATCCGGCAGGCCAGGGCCTGCCGTTCCTGCGGGTCGCCGGCCGCCTCGAGGCGTCGCTCGAGCACGGCCAGGGCGTGCGCACGCCAACGAGCCCGTTGCCCGGCGAGCCACGCGTCGAAGGCGGCGCCCAGACCTTCGAGGCCTTCGAGGAGCTCGCCCGGTCCCTGTTCCCGGGCACCGCCGTCCTTCGTCGGGATCCCGGCGCGTTCGCCGGTATCGAGCGCGTCGACCACGATCCGACGGATGTCGAGCGCCACCCGATCGCGCTCGGTCCGCAACAGTCCCGGTTGGTCGAGGCAGCGGCGGAGCTCGCGCAGAGCCTGTCGCAGGCTCGCTCGGGCTTGCTCCTCCGGGCGGTCCGCCCAGAGCAGGCCGGCGAGACGCTCGCGCGCGACCGGCTGCCCCTCGGCGAGCGCCAGGATCGCCAACACGCCGCGCACCTTGCGGCCCGCGGGCGTGCGGTCCGAGCCGTCCGGCCCGCGCAGCCGACAGCCGCCCAGAAGCTCGAGGCGCCAGCCCCCGAACGCGACCGGTGCGGCTTCGCTATCGGTCCCGTCGCGCTCGGGAATTGCGCCGTCGCGCGAACCCATCGGCACGGCGCTCCAACTTCTTACCCTTGGCCTCGAATCGGATTGTTCACGACGAATTCACGTTTGTCACCTGCAGCCGGCGGTCGCAGATCACGTTCGCTTGCGCGCGCCGTGCGATCGGGTTGCCGCGCGCGTTCGCGGATCCGGTCCCCGCGGGGCCGGCCGCCGAACCTTCGTCTTCGATCGCCGGGGCGGGCGACCGTCCCGGCGCTTTTTTTCTTCCGAGCGCGCGCCGAGAAGGCGCCCGAGAGAGCCCGTCGGGCGAGGAAGCCGCACGAGCCGGCTCGACGCCCGCACCCGGCTGCGCTAGGGGCAGCGGGTCGGCTGGAACGGTGGTGCGGACGTTCGACGATGGAGTGGTTCGAGGAGACGCTCTGGCCCAACTGGGCGCAGAAGATCCGGGTCAAGGAGGTCCTCTACCACGAGAGGACTCCGGTCCAGGACCTGATCGTCTTCGAATCCTGGAGCTGGGGCCGCGTCTTGGCGCTCGACGGGGTCGTCCAGGTGACCACCGCCGACGAGTTCGTCTACCACGAGATGATGATCCATCCGGCGCTGCTCGCCCATGGCCGGGTCGAGGAGCTCTTGATCGTGGGCGGCGGCGACGGCGGCTGCCTGCGCGAAGCCTGCCGGCACCGCTCCGTCCGGCGAGTCACCCAGGTCGAGATCGACGCCGGCGTGATCGAATTCTGCAAACGTTATCTGCCGACCGTCTCGGCCGGCGCCTACGACGATCCCCGCGTCCGGATCGTGATCGCCGACGGCGCCGCTTTCGTCCGCAACTGCCCCGACCGGTTCGACGTCATCGTCGTCGATTCGACCGATCCGCGCGGGCCGGGCGAGGTGCTGTTCACCGAAGAGTTCTATCGGGCCTGCCGGGGGCTCCTGCGGCCCGGCGGCATCATGGTCACCCAGTGCGGCAATCCGGCGATCTACCCCGACGAGCTCGTCTTCACCCAGGAGCGCCAGCGCCGCGCCGGCTTCGCCGACGTCACCTACTTCTTCGCCCCGGTGCCGACCTACATCGGCGCCAACATGGCGCTGGGCTGGGCCTCGGACGAGCCGGCACACCGCCGGCTCAGTCTCGAGGAGCTGCAGCGGCGGCCGGTGCCGACCGGGCTGCGGCACTACACGCCGGAGATCCATCTCGCAGCCTTCGCCCATCCCGCCTGGATGATCGAGCGGGTGGGCTACTGAGCCGGATCCGGGCGGTGCATAAGTCGGTACCGTGCGAGGGCGATTGCGCGGCGCAGGCGAGCGCTCGGCAGGTTCGGTCGCTTGTCTTAACGATGCGGTAAGGTTAGTCGGCTAGACACGACGGCGCGAAGGACGCGCCGCCGGCTTCGGGGAGTGCGTCGGGGCCGCTCGGGGGAGTGGCTCGTGGATGGTCCGTCAGCGGGTGCGACGATGGTCAGCAATGCTCTCAAGACCAACCGGGCGGAGGCGGTCGGTGGTGCGGCCGAGACCACGCCGGTCGAATGGCCGTTCGCCGAAGGTGCTGCCCTCGACGGGCTGCTCGCCGACCCCGGCGAGGACGTCGTGACGTTGGCGCTCGCCGACCTGGTCCAGGACAGCAACGGCGAGATCGTGCTGTTCAACGATTCCAACCTGCGGCGGCTCGCGCTCGTCACGAGCGCCACCGAGCTCGCCCGCGGAAAGGCACCCCACCACGTCACCGCCGCCGGCGAGGACGTCACGGGCTTCGCCTACGTCACCTTCGACAACGGGGTGACCCTCTACTACGAGCCGCAGCTCGAGCTCTTGGTCCATCCCGAGCGCGGCTGACCCGTCCCGCGGCCCCGGGTGCGAGCGCGATGCCGGACCAGCCGGTCGTCGACAGTCACGTCCACCTCTACGACCCCTCCGTCCTGCCCTATGGCTGGATGCGTGGCGATCCCGTGCTCGGCCGGCGGCACGGCCTCGCCGAACTCGACCGGGCGGCCGGCGCGGTCGCCATCGAGCGGCTGGTGTTCGTCGAGGTCGCTGTCGATCCGGGCCACCATGTCGAAGAGGCCCGCCGCGTCCAGGCGCTCGCCGACCGCGATCCGCGGATCGGTGCGATCGTGGCGCACGCCCCGGTCGAGCGCGGTGCCGCGGTCGAGGCCGAGCTCGACGCCCTCGCCGCGCTGCCGGCGCTGCGCGGCATCCGTCGGCTGATCCAGGACGAGCCCGACCCCGCCTTCTGCCTCGCTCCCGACTTCGTGGAAGGGGTGCGTCGGGTCGGCGCACGCGGCCTCGTCT
>DAIOUO010000164.1:0-7736 GCA_036759485.1 Geminicoccaceae bacterium
CCCCCTAGCCTCCGCGCCCATCGGCAGGGACGTTGGGGGGAAGTCATGGCACTCGTCGATGCGATGCGGCCCCGGCCGGGGCTCAAGGTGCTCGTCACCGCCGGAGCTTCCGGCATCGGTGCGGCGATCGCTCGCGCCTTCGCCGAGGTCGAGGCGCGCGTCCTGGTCTGCGACGTCGACCGCGAAGCCCTCGCCCGCTTCGCGAGCGCGCATCCCGCGATCGCGACGGTCCCGTGCGACGTCGCGGAGGAGGCGCAGGTCGAACAGCTCTTCCGCGAGGTCGAGACAAGGCTCGGCGGGCTCGAGGTCCTCGTCAACAATGCCGGCATCGCCGGACCGACCGGCGGGGTGGCGGAGATCAGCCCGGCGGATTGGCGGCGAACGCTGGACGTGAACATTACCGGAATGTTCCTCTGCACGAGGTTGGCCGTCCCCCTCCTGCGAAAGGGGAAGGATGGCGCCATCATCAACCTTTCGTCGGTGGCCGGTCGGCTGGGTTACGCCTATCGGACCCCCTACGCCGCCTCCAAATGGGCAGTCGTCGGCTTCACCCAGAGCCTCGCCAAGGAGCTCGGGCCCGAGGGCATCCGGGTCAACGCGATCCTGCCCGGCGTGGTCCGCGGCGAGCGGATCGAGCGGGTGTTCGCGGCGCGTGCCGAAGCCCTCGGGATCTCGGTCGACGAGGTCCGCAAGAGCTATCTCGACAAGGTCTCGCTCCGCCGGATGGTCGAGCCGGAGGACATGGCCGCCATGGCCCTCTTCCTCTGCTCGCCGGCCGGCCGCAACATCTCGGGCCAGGCGCTTTCGGTCTGCGGCAACACCGAGACGATCTAGTCCTCTGGCCCGGCCTCGAAGCCCGGCTCGCCGGCGCCGCGGAACCCCGTGGCGAGCAGATAGAGCTCGGAGGATTCCGCTCGGGTGGCCTTGGGCCGGATCAGCCGGTGGGCGGCGAAGCGCTGCCGCACGAGCGGCAGGATCGCCGCCTCGGCACCCTTCAAGAGTTTCACGAGGCAGGCGCCGCCGGGCCGCAGCAACCGGCCGGCCAGTTCGAGCACCGCCTCGACCGCGGCCTCGGCCTTGAGCCGGTCGACGTTCCGCAGCCCCGTGGTGTTCGGCGCCACGTCCGACAGCACCACGTCCGCCGGGCCGGCCAGGAGTGCGGCGAGCCGCTCCTGGACGAGCGGGTCGCCGAAGTCGCCGCGGACGATCTCGGCCCCCGGCACCGGCTGCATCTCGAGCAGGTCGCAGGCCACCACTCGGCACCCCTTCTGGACCGCGTATTGCGTCCAGCTGCCCGGCGCGGCGCCGAGGTCGAGAACCGCCATCCCCTTTCGCAAGAGGCCGTGCTTCTTGTCGATCTCCTCGAGTTTGAAGACCGAGCGCGCTCGGAAGCCGCGCTTCTTCGCCTCGGCGACGTAGGGGTCGTCGAGCTGGCGCTGCAGCCAGCGGACCTGCGAGGCGGTGCGCCCGCCTCGGGCGAGCACCCGCTGCCGGCCGGGGCGCGAGCCGCTCATGCCGTCACCCGCGGGCGCAGAGCGGCCGCCAGCGTGACGCCCATGAGCCGTGCCAGGATCCCCTCCCGCAGCCCGCGGTCGGCCACCTTGAGATGGGCCACCGGCCAGAGCCGATGGACCGCATCGAGGATCGCGCAGCCCGCCACGACGAGATCGGCGCGGCCGTGACCGATGCAGGGATGGGCCGCACGCGCAGCGTTGCCGAGCGAGCGCAGCTCGGCCGACACCGCCCGCACCGCCGCGAAGGGCAGCACGAGCCCGTCCACCTTCCGGCGGTCGTAGCGGCGCAGCCCGATATGCACGGCGGCCAACGTGGTGACCGTGCCCGAGGTGCCGAGCATCTCGAGCCCGGTCGGATCGAAGGTCGCCCGCTCCGGCATCTGTGCGAGCAGGCGTGCGTGCACCAGGTCCACCATGGCGCCGTAGGCCTCGGCGCTCGGCTCCCGGCCGAAGGTCTCGGCGAGCGTCACCACCCCGAGCGGCAGGGAGAGCGCCGTTCCGGGCTCGGCGGTCCCGGGCTCGCTGCGCCGATCGAGCCAGAGCAGGTCGGTCGAGCCTCCTCCGATGTCGAGCACCAGGAGCCGATCGGCATCCGGATCGGCGAGCGGAAGGCAGCCCAGCATGGCGAGCCGCGCCTCTTCGGCATGGTCGAGCAGCTCGAGCTCGAGGCCGGTGACTCGGCGCACCCGGCGCAGGAAGTCCGGCCCGTTGATCGCTCGCCGGCAGGCCTCGGTGGCCACGCAGCGGACTGCCGCGCAATGGTGGCGGGCGATGATCCGCGCACAGACCTTGAGAGCGGCGAGGGTGCGGGCCATGGCGGCCTCGGAGAGCCGCTCGTACCGGCTCAGGCCCTCGCCCAAGCGGACGATCCGGGAGAAGCTGTCGATCACCTCGAGACCGTCCGATCCCACCTCGCACACCAACAGTCGGCAATTGTTGGTCCCGAGGTCGAGCGCGGCCAGCCGATCGCCCGGGCGGGGCCGAACGGCGACTCTGAGATCTGCGGGCTCGGCCCGGAGGTCCATGGGAGAGGCTCGCGCGTGGGATCCGTTAATGTACAGCCCGAAACGGACGGCGCAAGAACCGCCGCAGCGGGCCTTGCCGGGGGCGAGGCCGGTTGCTAACGGCTCGCTCGTCGCAGCAGGCTGAACGAGGTCGCGATGAGCGAGCGGGTGATCGCGCAGAAGGCTCCCTTCAAGGTGGAGCTCGCCGCGGGCGAGACCTATTGGTGGTGCGCCTGCGGGCGCAGCGCCAAACAACCCTTCTGCGACGGCTCGCACAAGGGCACCGGTTTCGCACCTCTGAAGCACGTCGCCACGGCGAGCGGCCCGGCCTTTCTCTGCGGCTGCAAGCACACCCAGCGGGCCCCCTTCTGCGACGGCACCCACAAGAGCCTCTGAGCGTGCCGACCCGTCTCGCTCCGCTCGCCGCCGTCCTGGCGATCGCGGCCTCGGCCGGCTGCGCCCGCCAGCCGCCGGCGCCGCAGCCCTGCCCGAAGCCCGCGATCCTCGACGGCGCCCAGACTCTCGAGCGACGCACCGGCCCCGGCGCCACCGACTTCGCCTGGCGGGCGACCTTGACCGGGATCGGCGGCGGCTGCCGCTACACCGGCGACGGTGTCGAGCTCCGCTACACGCTCGACATGGCGATCGTACCGGGCCCGGCGTCCGCTCGCGGCACGGCTGCGCGGCTCGAGCTGCCCTGGTTCGTGGCGGTGGTCGACCCGAGCGGGACCGTGATCGACAAGCAGAGCTTCACCTCCTCGATCGAGCAGCCGCAAGGGCCCGGGCCGCGGCTCGCGAGCGAGCGGATCGAGCAACGGATCGCCGGTGTCGGCCCCGGCGAAGGGCCGGCCTGGCGGATCTATTTCGGCTTCGAGGTCGATCCCGAGGAAGGCCTGCGCCGGCTGCGCGAGCGGGCGCGCTAGGTCGCGGGCACCGGCGGCGCGACGTAGCGGCGGTAGAGGAAGCCGATGCCCACGAGGCAGAGCCCGAGCAGAATCCCGGCATAGGCGAGCCAGGCCGCGGACCAGGCGAGCCACTCGGCATCGCCCGTGGGCCCGACGAGCACCGGTCCTCGGAACACCCGGCGAACCTCGAGGGTGAGCCACGACAGTCCGAGCAGGATCGCCGCGGCCGCCGGCGGACGGCGCTGGCCCGGAGGCGGTAGACCCGGCCCCTGCCGGCCCGCACTGCCACCCGGACCGCGACCGCCGCTGGCGCGAGGTAGGCCGGCAGGAGCAGGTCGGCGATCGGCCAGGGACCGACCGGCTCGCCGGCCACGAGCGGGTTGACGGGCAGCACCAGCGCGGCCAGCTGCAATGCCCCGAAGACCGCGACGAGATGGCCGCGCCCGCGCAGAATCCGGCTCTCCTCGCGGCCGCCGAACCGCCACAGCACGACTGCCGTGAGCAACCAGCCGAGCGTGCTGGCGGCGAGCGTCGGCAGCCGCAACAGACCGCTGAGCCCCTCGGCGCCGGCGATCGTGGCGAGCAGCCGGGTGAGCAGCAGGAGCCAGAGCAGCGTCGCGACCGTCTGCAGCACCGCCTCGAGGCCCGGGACCGGCGGGGCCGGCACCGGGCGGAGGAGGCGTACCGCGGCCACGAGGGCGAGCACCGGCAGGCCGTGGCCGTAGAGCAGCACCGGCCGGTCCCCGCCGGCCGAGGCGAGCGCGATCGCCAGCAGCGTGCGGGCGAGGACCACGAGCAGGAGAACGGCGGCCGGTAGCCGCAGCTCCGGCAAGCCGAGACGCCGCGCCACCCAGGCGATGGCCGCGATCTCGAGGGCGAGCGCCACCGTGAGCCACGCCTCCTCGAGGGCGAGCGCGAGCGCGAGGCCCACGGCACCCGCCGCGGCGACCGCATAGGCCGCGAGCGCCGTGACGAGCTCGGGTCGAGCCGCCACCCGCTTGGCCGCGAGCGTCGCGAGCAGGCCGACCCCGAGTGCGACGGCCGCGAAGGGCGGGCTCGTCTCGCAGCCCACGAGGCGCAGCTGGGAGAGCGCGAGGGCCGCGAGCGGGGGAAGCCCGAGAGCGCGAGGCCCGCGGTCGGCCCCGGCGCATGCTCGCTCGCGACCAGGAGGAGGAGCTGGAGGAGCGCCGCGCCCAAGAGGAGCACACCCCCCGGCCGGGCGAGCCGCGGCGCACCGCGGCCGCTCCCGAGCAGGACGCCGAGCGCCGAGGCGGTCGCCGCGAACGGCAGCAGCGCCCCGGCGTTCGGCGCCGGGGCGAGCGCGTCCCCGCACAGGAGAAGCGTCGCCCAGGCGAGAAAGCCCGGGAGATCGAGCCGGGCGAGCTACGCCCAGCGGCGCAGCGCCGCGATCCCGGCGAGACCCGCCACGACGACCGCGAGACAGGCGGCGAGCGCCCGAGGCGCCGGGGCGGCGGTCGCCACGAGCGCCGGAGCGGCGAAGGCGGCGAGCGCTCCGAGGGCGGCCGACAACGCGCCGTAGCGCAGCGCCGGCGCTACGGCGAGTGCGGCGGCGAGAGCGAGGAGCGCGAGGGCCACCGCAGCCGGCACGAGCTCCGAGAGCAGGTGGGCGGCGGGCGTCGCGCCGTAGAGCGTGGCCACACCACCCGCCGCCTGAGCCGCCGGGACGAGGAACACGGCACCGGGTTCGCTCGGCCGGCGCCGCCAAGCCTGCTCGGCGAGCCCGAGCAGCGCCAGAGCCGCGAGAAAGGCGAGCCCGAGTCGGGCCCGCGGCCCCGGAAGCCCCTGCTCGACCGCCCAACCGGCGAGGGACAGACCGCCCAGGACGAGGGCGAGCCCGCCCAACCGGACGAGCCAGCGTTCGACCAGTCGCCCCTCCACCTCGGTGCGCGCGTCGCTCGCGTGGGCCCCACCGTCTCCGGCCGATGTCTCCGGCACGGGGGTCGATCCCACGGGCGCGGCTTCGGCTGCCCTCGCGCTCGGAGCGGTGGGCTCTGCGAGCGGCTCGGCGGCGGTGTGGGCCTCGGCCGCAGCCGGTGCCGGTGCCTCGGCGAGGCGGGCTCGCAGACCCGCCACCTCCGCCTCGAGCCGCCGAAGGCGCAGGAACGCTGTCCAGCCGACGACGGGACCGATCAGGAAGAGGAGGAACGCGCCGATCACCAAGAGTGCCAGGAAGAGCCCGTCGAGCACCGCTCGCCCCCGGCGCGGCCGCCATGCACCGCCTCGCTGGTCCGATGCGGCGGCGCACGATACATAGCGCGCGGCCCGGTCACCGGACGAGAGGAGACGCTGTCCCGATGCGTTATCTGCACACCATGATCCGCGTGAGCGACCTCGACAAGTCGCTCGACTTCTTCTGCAACAAGCTCGGCATGCGCGAAGTCCGTCGCGTCACCAACGAGCAGGGGCGCTACACGCTCGTCTTCCTTGCTGCCGACGAGGACCAGCTCACCGGCCCAGAGAACCGCAAGGCGCCACTGATCGAACTCACCTACAACTGGGATCCAGAGGTCTACACCGGCGGTCGTAACTTCGGTCATCTGGCCTACGAGGTCGACGACATCTACGCGCTCTGCAAGAAGCTCATGGACGCCGGCATCACGATCAATCGCCCGCCGCGCGACGGCAACATGGCCTTCATCAAGACGCCGGACGGCATCTCGATCGAGCTCCTCCAGAGGGGCTCGCCCAAGCCGCCGCAGGAGCCCTGGGTCTCGATGCCCAATACCGGCACCTGGTGAGCGCGACGGGCTCAGGCGACGAGCCCGAGGATCCAGCCGTCGATCCGTGCCGCCTCGGCCGGAACCGGATCGCCCGAGCCCCGTCGACCCTCGACGATCTCGAGCAGGAAGAGGCAGCCCAGGAGCGCATCGAAGCCGTGGTCGCGGCCCGAGGGAACCCGGTCTCGAGTTCGGCTTCGAGCTCCGGGGCGAGCCGCGCGTCGAGCACCACCAACCGCTCGCCCGAACAGCCGGTCAGCCGCGCACGATCGGCCGCTCGGGTCTTGGCGAAGCGCGGCAGGCCCAAGAGGCGGTAGGCGAGGCCCGAACAGGTTTCCGCGACGACCGCCCGCCCCGCTCCCGAGAGCACGGCCAGAGGCCCGTCGAAGGGCCGGAGCGCCACGCCGGGACGGGCCGAGCGCAAGAGCTCGCGCCACAGCGAGAGCGCGGCCCGGCCGCATTGTTCGGGCCCCAGCGTCCGGAACAGAGAGCCGGCGCCGGCGAGCCGATCGCACTGGCGGTAGAGCTCCCCCGGTTCACGCAGGCCGAGCCGAGCGGATGGACCCGCCGGGCGCAGCCGGCCCGGCGCGGATAGAAGGGGCGGGCGAGGCGGACCTCGTTCGGACTCGCAGCCGGCTCGAAAAACGGCTCGCCGTCCGAGAGCCCGGCCGGGAAGCTCGGGAAATCGACGGTCCCGCGTACCGGGGCGCAGTCCTTCGGCAGGCCGATCGGCGCATCGAACGCGACGAGCACCCGCGGTGTCGCCAGGAGCTCCCGGACACCGATCGGATCGGTCGGAGCGAGCCACCAGGCGCCGTTGCGCAGGCCCCGCTCGGCGAGCTCCATCGCCCGAGCCGCGGGCGAGGCCGACCAGTCGGCATGCGCGACGAGCGCCGGCCTCCCCCTCACCGGACGGCGAACACGCCCCGGGTCCGATCGTCCACGCCCGCGATCTCGCGAACGAGCTTGGCGAGCACGGCGCGGCGGAAGTCCTCGAAGTCGGTCGCCACGACCATGAACGAGCCCGGCCCGCCGATCACCCAACGTTCGTAATAGTCGTCGAGCGCGATCTGGCGCGGCGTCGGCATGCCGAAGGGCTGTGGTCGATCGTTGAGGATCGGCAGGCCGTTGATGACGATGCCGCGCTCGAGCGCGTCCCAACGCGCGTCCTCGACCGGCCGGCCGTTGTTGTTGGTGCCGTCGCCGGAGATGTCGATCACCCGCCGCTCGCCGGCATAGCCGTTGCCGTCGAACAGACCGACCGCGTAATCGATCGCACCGGAAATCGAGGTCCAGCGGCCGCGGCCGATCGGTGCCTCGGCCAGCATCGAGGCGAGCCGCTCGCAGGCGGCGGGTCCGTCGAGGAGCGTCCAGTCGACCACGGTCTGCTGATAGCCGGCGCCCGCCCATTCCACGTAGGTGACCGCGATCCGCTGGTTCGCCCCCTGGGCGATCGCGCGATGAACGAGCGGATCGCGCAGGGCCTCGATGTAACCCTGGCGCTGCTGGTGGGCCTCGTGATCGTCGACACTGCCCGAGACGTCGACCGCCAACACGAGCTCGAGGTCGACCGGC
>DAIOUO010000165.1:0-7709 GCA_036759485.1 Geminicoccaceae bacterium
CTCGTAGACCTGGTCGACGACGCGCCGGCCGGCGGCGTTGCGGAACTCGATCTTGCCGACCTTGCCGTCGGGGTCCTCGAGCAGGACGCAGACTGTGCTCGCCTCGACCACGCAGCCGAACGCCGTCCCGCGGATGCCGATCGTTCCCGCGGGTGTCCGGACCTCGACCCCTTCTGGGCTGGTGCCGGCGATCAACCCGGTGACGTAGAGGAACGTGCCCTTGAGTACCGAGAGGACGAACGAGGCCTTGCCGCCGGCCGGATCGTAGACGAGCTCGTCGAGAACCAGCTTCGCCCGCGGGCCGGTCGAGAGCGTGGTGCCGTCCTCGAAGCGGATCAGGAGCCGCCCGTCCGGGCCGGTTTCGATCACCTCGCCCTGATGCACGGGCGATCCCGGGCGCAGCGCCCCCGCGCCAGTCGCCGCCGAGCGCACCGCGCCTTCCACCGCCTCGACCCGGCCGATCGGCCGCGTCGGCGGATCCGGAGCGGGTGCGACGGGAGCCGCCTGTGCGAGAACGATCGGAGCCTGTGCCGGCGCGCCACCGGAACCCGTTCCCGTCCCCTGTTCGCCCATGGCCCGCCTCCCGCCGATCACTCTGGTTAACACGGCGCGATCGTGCTTGTCTGTTCTTGCCGGGGCGGCTCGGACGCAGCCGACGGAAACTCGAGGTCGGGCGCCCCATGGTACATGTTCGATCCGGGCGGATGGCCGGAGCGCCGGCTCGCCGGGTGGTCGAGCTGGCGGCGTTGTCGCTCGTGGCCGCGCTGCTCGTGGTCCGCGTCGTCGATCCGCTTCCCCTGGTCGTGCTCCGTCAGCAGATCCTCGACGCCTTCCAGCGTGCCGCGCCGCGCCGCGAGCTGGATTTTCCCGCAATCGTCGTCGACGTCGACGATGCCGCCCTGCAGCGGCACGGCCAGTGGCCCTGGCCGCGCGATCTCGTGGCGCGCCTTTTGCAGCGGATCCTCGAGGGCGGCCCGGCCGTGGTCGCCTTCGACATGCTGTTCGCCGAGCCCGACCGGCTCTCCTGGGCGGCGATCGCGGAGCGCCTCGCTGCCCATGCGCCGGAGGTTGGCGAACGGCTGCGTGGCCTGCCCTCGACCGATACCGAGTTCGCTGCGGCGATGCGCGATCGGCCGGTAGTCCTGGCCCGCGTGCCGCTGCTCGTGCCCCTGCCGGGCGAGCGTCCCACGGAGCTACCCGGCACCTCGATCGCCGAACTCGGCGGAAGCGCCGCCCCGTTCCTGCCGAGCTTTCCGGACGCGCTCGCCAACCTCCCCGAGCTCGAGGCGGCGGCGGCCGGACGCGGCAGCATCGGCCTGCCGGCCGAGGTCGACAACGTGGTTCGCCGGGTGCCCTTGCTGGTCCGCGTGGGCGAGCGGGTGGTCCCGGCTCTGGCCCTCGAGATGCTCCGCGTGGCGGCCGGCGAGGCCACCCTACTCGTTCGCGTGGATGCCGCCGGCATCGCCTCGGTGACGGTCGGGCGGCGGCGCATCGCCACCGACCGCAACGCCATGAAGGCGATCCACTTCGCCCCACCCGACCCGCGCCGCCGGCTGGCCGCGGCCGATCTCCTGGCGGACCCGGCGCTGGCCGCACGGCTGCGCGGCCGTCTCGTGCTGGTCGGCAGCTCGGCCGCCGGGCTGTTCGACATCAAGGCGACCCCGACCAGCGCCGCGATGCCCGGCAGCGAGGTCCACGCCCAGCTCCTCGAATCGATCCTGGCCGGCGCGGACGTGACCCGGCCGAGCGCCGCGCTCGGCCTCGAGCTCGGGCTCGCGCTCGTGACCTGCTCGCTGGTCCTCGTCCTCGTGCCGCGGCTCGGCGCCTTCGCGACGATGGCCCTGGGCGGGACCGTGGCGCTCCTGCTCTTCGGCGGCGCCTTCTGGCTGTTCGTCGAGCGGCGGATCCTGTTGGACGCAGCCTTCCCGGCACTCGCCGGCCTCCTGGTCTATGCCTTCCTCGTCTTCACCAACTATGTGCGCGAGGAGGCCGGCCGGAAGGCCGTGCGCGACGCCTTCGGCCGCTACCTCTCGGGCCCCATGGTCGACCGGCTCGTGGCCGACCCTTCGGCTCTTCGGCTCGGCGGCGAGCTGCGCGAGGCGACCGTGATGTTCGTCGACATCCGCGACTTCACCGCCATCAGCGAACTGCTGCCGCCCGAGCGACTGACGGCTCTCGTCAACCGCGTCCTCACCGCCGTCGCCGAAGCGATCCAGCGGCACGGCGGTACCATCGACAAATTCATCGGCGATGCCGTCATGGCGTTCTGGAACGCGCCGCTGCACGACCCCGACCATCGCCGCAACGCCTGCCTCGCCGCCCTCGAGGTCGGCGAGGCGATCGCCCGCCTCGACGCCGCCCTGCGCGCGGAGGAAGCGGCGGGCGGGGAGGCCTGGCCGACGGTGCGGGTGGGTGTGGGGATCAACACCGGCCCCTGCCACATCGGCAACATGGGCAGCGAGCGGCGCTTCGCCTATTCCGCGCTCGGCCGGCCGGTGAACGTCGCCGCCCGGCTCGAAGCGCTGACCAAGGAACTCGGCCACCCGATCCTGGTCGGTGCGACGGCCGCTGCGGGCGCCCCCGAGCTCGCTTGGCTCGAGCTTCCCCCGATCGTCACGCGCGGCTCGCGCGAGGCTACGGCCGTTTTCGCCCTGCTCGGCCGCCGCGGGGCCGCCGCCCCGCCCGCGGTCGAGCCGCACGGCGGAGCGATGGCGCAGTGACCAAACGTCGCCCGGGCAGCGGCAGCGCCCGAAAGTCCGCGCCGGCGGTGCGCCCGCCGTCCGAACCACCCGCCTGCCCGATCGGCGATCCGACCGTCGGACCCGAACCGATCTGCCCGGTCTGCGGCTTCCGCGGGCCGCTCACCTGGATCCACGGCGAGGGCCGTTGCGCCCGCTGCGGCGCGGTGCTCGACACCTGCTGCAGCGGGGCGCCGCTCGACGGCGAGTGAGACCGAGGGAGCTCAGATCCGCTTGCCGGTCTGTTTGTCGAAGAGATGGACGTGCTCGAGCTTGGGCGCGAGGTTCAAGACGTCGTCCGGCCGCAAGGGATAGCGCTCACGGAACAGCACCTGCACCTCGCTGCCGGCCCAATTCGTGATCGCCAGGATCTCCGCGCCGGTCGGCTCGACGACCACGACCCGACCGTCGATCCCGCCGCCGTCGCGCCGGAGCTCGATGTGCTCGGGCCGCACCCCGTAGACCACCGCCTGGCCCTCGCGGGCGGCCGTATCGGCCGGCAACGGCAGGCGCGTGCCGTTCTTGGTGATCGCGACCGGACCCGCACCGTCGCGCTGGACGGTAGCATCGATGAAGTTCATCGAGGGCGAGCCGATGAACCCGGCCACGAACAGGTTGGCCGGCCGGTCGTAGAGCTCGAGCGGCGCGCCGATCTGCTCGACCACGCCGAGCTGCATGACCACGATCCGATCGGCCATCGTCATGGCCTCGATCTGGTCGTGGGTGACGTAGACCGAGGTGGTCTTGAGCCGCTGGTGCAGCTCCTTGATCTCGGTCCGCATCTGCACGCGGAGCTTGGCGTCGAGGTTGGAGAGCGGCTCGTCGAACAGGAACACCTGCGGGTCGCGGACGATAGCCCGGCCCATCGCCACGCGCTGGCGCTGGCCGCCCGAGAGCTGCCGCGGATAGCGGTCGAGCAGCTGGGTGAGGCCCAGGATCTCGGCCGCGCGCGCCACCCGCCGCTCGATCTCGTCCTTGGGGGCCTTCCGCAGCTTCAAGGAGAAGGCCATGTTCTCCTTGACCGTCATGTGCGGGTACAGCGCGTAGTTCTGGAAGACCATGGCGATGTCGCGGTCCTTGGGTGGCACGTTGTTGACCACCCGACCGCCGATCGCGATCTCGCCGCGGCTGATCTCCTCGAGCCCGGCGATCATCCGCAGCAGCGTGGACTTCCCGCACCCCGAGGGACCGACGAGCACCACGAACTCGCCGTCCTTGATGTCGACCTCGACCCCGTGCAACACCTGCACCGAGCCGAAGAACTTGTCCACCTTGCGGACGTCGACCGACGCCATGGTCCGGTTTCCCCTCGCTCGAGCGCGCGCCCCGCACGATCGTGCGGGCGGGCACCGGACGCGCTCCCTCCTTGTCCCTTCTGCCCGCTGCGGCCGGCATGGCACGGGTGTCGGGGCGAGGCAAGCGGGCCGGACCGTGGCCGAGAGATGCCCGGGCTGCCGACCTGCCTCTCGGGGCCGAGACGTTCGATGACGGCCGGCCTGTTTGACGCCGTGCGCCGGGCGCGCCTAATGTTTCCACAAGAGGTCGGCCACCGGTCGGCCTCGCGCGTAGGATCAATCAGGGAGCACCCGTTCATGAAGTCCTGGATCGGCGGCCTGCTCGCCGCGAGCTGTCTCGTGACCGTGGCCGGTGCAGCGGTCGCGGCCGATCTCACGATCTGGTGGAACAAGTCCTACTATCCCGAAGAGGACCAGCAGTTCGACAAGATCGTGAAGGACTTCCAGGCGAAGACCGGCAAGTCCGTCGAATACGTGATGTACACGAACGAGGACGTGCCGCGGAAGGTGCTCGCCGCACTCACCGCCAACGAGCCGCCGGATCTCTCTTACGCCTTCTTGTTCGACCTCCAGCACACCGCGCGTTGGGCCTACGAAGACGTCCTCGAAGACGTTTCCGACGTGGTGGAGACGATCCGTCCCTACCTCCTGCCGAGCGCGCTGCAGGGTGTCACCTTGCGCAACGGTCGGACCGGCCAGACGGGCATCTACGCGATGCCGGTCGCCCAGCAGATCGAGCACGTCCATGTCTGGAAGGACATGGTCGAGCAGGCCGGTCTCAAAATGGATCAGATTCCGAAGACCTGGAACGAATATTGGAGCTGGTGGTGCAAGACGGCCCAGCCGGCGGTCCGCAAGGCGACCGGTAACCGCAACGTCTTCGGTGTCGGCCAGCCGATGAGCTCCTCGGCTTCCGACACCATCTTCGCCTACATGATGTTCCTGAACGCCTTCGACACCAAGATCGTCGACGAGAAGACCGGCAAGCTGACCGTCGACGATCCCAAGGTCCGCGAGGGCATGATCAAGGCACTCGCGAGCTACACCCAGCCCTTCAAGGACCGCTGCGTGCCGCCCGGCGCGGTGAACTGGAGCGACGCCGACAACAACGTCAACTTCCTCAACCGCATCACCATCATGGTGCCGAACCCGTCGCTCTCGATCCCGGCCTCGCAGTTCAACAATCCCGACAAGAGCGTCTATCGCGAGAAGATGGTCACCATCGAGTGGCCGGACAAGCCGGACGGCCGGCCGATCGAGTACACCACCTCGATCAAGACCGCCTTGATCTTCAAGAACGCGAAGAACAAGGCGTTGGCCAAGGAGTTCATGAAGTTCTTCCTCGAGCCGGCCAATCTCGGGCCGTACCTCGAGGGCTCCCTCGCCCGCTGGTTCCCGGTCGACAAGCGTCTGATCGAAACGCCCTACTGGAAGGACCAGAGCGACCCGCACAAGGTCGTCGAGGTGCGCCAGTTCACCCAGCGGCCGCAGGTGCCGTTTCCGCACGTCTTCAATCACCGGCTGATCGCGGTCAACGCCGAGAACGCCTACGGCAAAGCGGTGACCCGCGTCGTGCTCGACAACTGGACCCCCGAGAAGGCGGTCGACGAGCTGATCGCGCGGATGAAGGAACTCGCCGGCTGAGGCCGGCACGAGCCCGAGGGGCGGCCCCGGCGGTCGCCCCGCTCGCACGAAACGGGAGGGAAACCGAATGGCGGTGACGGCGGCGCGGGTCGAGGGGGTGGCGGCGGTGGCGACGCCGCCCGCGCGCCCCTTCCACTGGGGCCCCGAGGTGACCTGGGGTATCGTCCTCGTGATCCCCTATCTCGTGGTGTTCCTGGCCTTCGTCGTCTGGCCGGTCGCCTACGGGCTCTGGCTCGGGGCGAGCCCCGCCGCCTTCCGCACGCTCTTCGCCGACCCGATCTACTTAGAATCGGCCTGGAACACCGCCGTGTTCCTGGCCCTCGGCATCAACATCAAGTTGTTCTTGGCACTTCTTCTCTCGGGCTTCCTCGCCCAGGCCAGGCCCTGGATCCGCTGGCTTTCGGTGATCTTCATCCTCCCCTGGGCGGTACCCTCGATCCCCACGATCTTCTCCTTTCGTTGGATGCTCAATTCCGAATGGGGCATGCTCAACGGCCTCTTGTGGGAGCTGTTCGGCATCGAGGGGCCTTGGTGGCTGATCGAGCCGCATCTGGCCTTCGGCTCGGTGATCTTCGTCCACGTCTGGAAATATCTGCCGTTCTGGACGCTCATCCTCCTGGCGGGCCGCATGGCGATCCCGACCGATCTCTACGAGGCGGCCACGATCGACGGTGCCCGGCCGCTCCAGAAGTTCGCCTACGTGACCTGGCCGCAGCTCAAGAACCTCTACATCACCTCGACCCTGCTCTCGACGATCTGGTCGCTCGGTGACTTCAACAGCGTCTATCTCTTGACGGGCGGCGGCCCCGCCGAAAAGACCCATGTGCTCGCCACCCTCGGCATCCGCTACGCCTTCAACCTGACCCAGATCGACGTCGGCGTGGCCTGTGTCATGACGGCACTGCCCTTCCTCGTGCCGCTCGTCGTCATGCTGGTCCGCCGCCTCGGGGGGAGGGTGCAGTGATGGCCGCCTCGAGTCTGCCGCACGCTCCGGTCATCCGCAGCAGCGGCTTCTACGCGTTCCGTCGACTCGCCGGTGGCGCCGGCGAGATCCTGCTCGGCCTCGTGATCCTGATCTGGACGCTCTTGCCGATCTACCACATGGTGATGCTCTCGTTGACGCCGATCAACGAGGCCTTCGGCGGCCGCTTCTGGCCCGACAATCCCACGCTCGAGAACTTCCGGACCGTCTTCGCCCAGGACCATTTCTTCCTGCAGCGCTTCTGGCTGCAGCTGGCCAACAGCGTGGTCGTGGCGCTCGCCACCATGGTCGTCGTGCTCGTCGTGGCCACGCTCGCGTCTTTCGCGATCGGCCGGCTCAAGATGCCGGGCGGCCACATCGTTTCGAACATGGCGCTGTTGACTTACCTGATCCCGATGGCCTTCCTCGCCATCCCCTTTTATCGCGTGATGAGCCAGTACGGGCTCCTCAATACCCGCACCGCGCTCGTCCTCGCCATGTCGACCTTCGCGATTCCCTATGCCATCTGGGTGCTGCGCCAGTACAGCGAGAACGTCCCCTTCGAGCTCGACGAGGCCGCCAAGGTGGACGGTGCGACTCCAGTCCAGATCCTCGTGATGGTCTACATCCCGCTCTTGCGCCCGGCGCTGATCGCGATCGGTACCTATGCGCTGCTGTTGGCCTGGAACGAATATCTCTACGCCTTCCTGCTCTTGTCGACCGAGACGCAGCACACGATCCCCTTGACCATGGGCTATTTCCTCGTGACGGACGACAGCCCCTGGCCGCTCCTCATGGCGACGGCGATCATCTACGCGCTGCCACCGGCGGCGCTCTACTATGCGGTGCGCAAGTACATGGTGACGGGTCTGACCGCGGGCGCGACGAAGACCTGAGGTCGCGTCTCGCCCGCCCGCGCCCTGCAGGGGATCCGGGCGAGGGGGCACGCCTTCTCCGCGCCGCCGCCTCGACGGAACAGCTGTCGAAGAGATCGCTGCCGTCTTCGGGCTTCGGCAGGAGCCTCGACGGGGTGGTCGTGGTTCCCCGGACCGGGGCCGGCCGGATCTCGGC